>CAYZHW010000146.1:0-4174 GCA_964478105.1 uncultured Lachnospiraceae bacterium
AGGCAACCTTCTTTGATCTTTCATTGGTTTCGGCGCAAAGATATCGCACCGCGTCCCCTCTTGACAAAAGAGCATCCGAGAGCACAGTAACATTTGCGGCAGCAAAACCTTGTCCTCTGTATCTTTGTGCGGCCTCGACACATATCTCGTATGCATCTTCCGTTTTGTATGCGGCGGCGACCGAAACTATCTTGCCGTCGATAACGGTAGCGGAGCACTCGTCCCCGACAATATCTATCGTTGTCAGATTCTCGCATCCGATAGGAGCGCCAAGCTCACTTATATTCTCATTTGCTTTTTCCTTGGCAAATATCAGATTCCGTCTGGCTTTGAATCTATCATCTGCGTAGCCTATAGCACATAGGTAGTCGGCGCACTCGCGCCAAATAAGCGAAAGTGCTTCGTCGGATAAGGGATCGCCCATAACCTCGAGCGTCTTTGCAAGTCCGTACAGCTCAGGCACGGCTTTTATCACCGTCTCTTTTTCGTATATATGTTTTATTTTTATCGGTCTTATGACCTCTCGTGTGAGGTCGGGATCACATATCAGTATCATATTAAAAGCATATAGCCGTGCCACGCACGGCTATATTTTTCTTATTATTTCAGTGTTTCAATGTAATCTTTGATCGTATCAAATTCATCTTCGCCGTCTGCGAAAATAATCTTGAATTTGTTTGTGATCTTCTCGCCGGGAGCAAGATACTTCATTGATCCGTCGGCTCTTGCCGTCTCTCTGCCCTCAAGCGTTGCGTTTGCAGGCTCAAGACCGAGCACATAATTGCCCTCGCCCATCAGCTTCCATTCAAGGAAGTGGTCGAGATTTGCAGTATCATACTGTACAAACGCACCGATACCGAGCTCGTGATTAAATACGCCGTAAATGCTCTTGCCGTCTTTATCGCACGCAAGCTTATGATAGAAGCACTGCTCTGCATATCCGGCTGTGGGGGGCTGGAGCCTATCCCATTCACCAAGGCCGGGGATAGCATCGGCATTGCGCGCCTTTACGTCCTTGGAAGGAAGAACTATCTCTGCTTCCTCGTCAATAAGCGGATATCCGTAATTGAAGTGATAGAGCGTCATTACGCTCATATCTGTATCCCCGAGATTTTCAATAGTATCTGTAAAATATATCGCATTCTCGTCGCTCGAGCATAAGATCTTGCGCTCGAGTGTGAGATTCTCAGCGCCAAGACGCGCCTCTCTCATAACTCCCGACATTTTTACGGTAGCAACACCATTCTCATCGACCGTGGTCTTCGCACCGAACTGCTCTGCAGGGATATTGGAGATAGCGCCGTGAAGTCCGTACTCACGTCCTGCGTCAACGTTGGGATTGCCCATACTCTGAAGTCCGCATGTAGTAAGGAAACCTGCGCCGAAGCTCTTGAGGAATTCAACGCCGCGCGCATCGTAATACTGGGGAGCAACGTAGCCTGCAGGAGTAACGAAATTGAGATTTTTCCCCTTGAAGGTAATGCGTCCGAAGTCCATTGCACGGTCGGCAAGTACTGTAAATACGAGTCCATTGCCGTTATCTACATCAACTGCGCGAAGTCCGTCGGCACGTCCGCCGAGCATACGGTATTCTTTAACATTAAAAAGCTGGGAAATATTACAGATATACTTGTTGTTTTTCATAGCTGTTGACCTCACAAATTATTTACTTCTTAAATTATACCACACGTACCAAAAATAATCAATAAATAATTAAACTTTAAGTGTGCGAAGATAACTTTTTCGCTCATCGGATATGCGATAGCTCTCGCACGCCTTTTGTATTGATTTATTATGTACCCACGTGCCAAGACGTTTTTCGGTGAAATAAGGCAGCGTACTGTCATACTGCTTTATGAGTGCAAAGCTGTAATACCACGCTATCGCCATATTTACGTAGTATTCTTCGGTCACTATTCTTGCAGGAAGAGCAAGCATTTCTTCTTTGAAGTCGTCTTCAAGAAAGATCGAAAGCATCACGACAAGTGCAAACCTGACCGTATATGTATGCGTACTTGTAAGCCATTCTTTGACCTTTTTATACACAATATCGGGATATTTTGCAAACACCTTCGGCACAAAAACATCGCCCACCGCCCAATTATCCACATAAGGTAAAAACCGTTCCACCTCAAAAAGAGCGCGCTCTATGTCCTTTTTTTCATTTGCGACTATCATAGCGTGAAGCACATTTTCGTCGTGATACGTGTGCGGCAAAGAAAGAAGGAAATCCGCCGCCGCACCGCTTGATATAAGCTCTTTTGCAAAAGACCTGAGAGCAGGAGACCTCACCCCGATGATCTTTTCGCGCGCTGTATTAGGGATCAGCTTTGAAGTAAACTGCGCATATTTTTCATCACGCAAAAGCATAAGTTTTTCAAAAACGCTCTCCATTTTGCTCGCTCCTCTCAAAAATAAGTATATCACAGACTCAAATACGTTGTCAACAGGCTTATTATTTGTTGATTTTGCATAAGTTTTGCGGTTCCGATTGGTCATTTTGTTGTCATAATAGAGAAATGCGTCGGTGTTTATTGCATTATTTCTTTTTATGTGGTATATTATAAGAGTACAAAATGAATAAATATAAACTTTGTACATCAGAGGTAAGTTATGAATCACAATTCTGTTATCGTAAGCATACTTCTTAGCGGTATTGTACTACTAAACGTCAAGTAGTAAATAGCGCTTAAAGTTATGCCATTAATAGCAGAGAAAGCAGTATCATAATATCCTTGCAGAATTAACAGACTTTCATGCCTATGGTTTAGCTTAAGCCATAGGCTGTTTTGTTTTAATTTAAGGAAAGGAACAAGAAAAAATGAAACTTACAGGCGCACAGATCTTGGTTGAAACGATCCTCGAGCAGGGAGTTGAAGTTGTCTTCGGCTACCCCGGAGGCACCGTGCTAAACATATATGATGAGCTTTACAAAAATAAGCACAGACTCCGCCATATCATCACTGCTCACGAGCAGGGCGCGGCTCACGCCGCAGACGGATACGCAAGAGTATCGGGCAAGGTAGGCGTTGTTATCGCGACCTCGGGCCCCGGAGCAACAAACCTCATCACGGGTATTGCAAATGCGTATCTCGATTCGATCCCGATGGTAGCTATCACGGGTAACGTCTCCTGCGACCTTATCGGACGCGACAGCTTCCAAGAGGTCGACATTATGGGAATGACTCTTCCCGTAACAAAGCACAACTACATCGTAAAGGACACCGAAAAACTTGCCGATGTTGTACGCGAAGCGTTTGCAATAGCAAAGTCGGGACGTCCCGGTCCCGTGCTCATAGATATTCCGAAGGACGTACAGATCAAGTCCGCAGAATTTACACCTATGGGTGCACCTGCACCGAAGTTTGATTATCCCGAATTTGACGCCGATGAAATAGAGCAGGCTGTCAAGATGATCTCAGAATCGAACAAGCCGTACATCTACTGCGGCGGCGGTGTCGTTTCCTGCGAGGCAAGCGAAGAGGTAATGGCGCTTGCAGAACTCATCGATGCGCCCGTCGGTTGCAGTATGATGGGACTTCACGCAGTACCCGCAAATAACCCCCGCGTGCTCGGTATGAACGGAATGCACGGACGCTTCCCTTCTACAAAAGCAAAGAACGAATCCGACCTTATCATCGCTCTCGGTGTCCGCTTCAGCGACCGCGCAACAGGTAATAAGGCAAAGTACGCAACAGGCGCAAAGATACTTCATATCGACATAGACGCGGCTGAGATCGATAAAAATATCACTTCCCATCTCGGTATTGCCGCAAATGTAAAGGACGTGCTGAAAACTCTGCTTCCCAAGCTTGAAAAGCAGACACATCCCGAATGGCAGGCACGCATAGACGAGCTCAAAGAATACGAAAAGGAAAATTCGGCAAAGTGCATCGGAATGCTCTCTCCTCATTTTGCCATCGAAGAGGTCAGCCGCAGAATGCCCGCTGAGACACCCGTTGCGACCGATGTAGGTCAGCATCAGATGTGGGTTGCACAAAAATATCAGTTCAAGAAGCCGCGCACACTGGTTACGAGCGGCGGTCTTGGCACAATGGGCTTTGGACTTGGCGCAGCTATAGGTTCAGCGGTAGCATCAGGCAAGAGAACGGTTCTCTTCACAGGTGACGGATGCTTCGGTATGAATCTCAATGAGCTCACCACCGCGGTTTCT
>CAYZHW010000147.1:0-4155 GCA_964478105.1 uncultured Lachnospiraceae bacterium
CTGCAACTGCTCTGCCGCAACTTTCATTTCATTTCCTGCATTCAAGGAAGATTCATATTCAACAAGCAGGGAGCGTATCTCGCTTATAGGTGTAAGATAGGTCTGAGTTTCAAAGGACATACCGCTGTCAGCGGAAAAGATCTTCTCCTCGCCGGTTGCTTCATCCTTTACCGCGTATTGCTTTCCGTCAAATCTTACGGTCTTTAAAGAAGAATTGCTGTCCCGCACAAGGATCTTCCACGCGTCGGCATTCTTTGTAACATAGAGATTTTTGGTAAGAAGGTCATCGCCCGAGCTGTATTTGACGGTATAAACGTGATAATAATCTTGCACCGTCTGTGCGGCAGCAAGCATCGAGATCACCGTCTCGGCATCCGAATTCACCTTCTCGTATACAACATCATCTCCGCCGAGCAATTCCATTATCTCTTTTATCTTGTCGGAATGATCGGGAGTCGAGGTATCTTCATCCTTTTCAAAGATGGACGGGATAAACTCGAGCACTTCCATAAAATCTATTTTGTAAAGCGCAAAAATAAGAAGCGAGAAAATGACGACCGCAAGGATCACAAAAGCAACTGTCTTTGCGGTCCTGCGTTTCCTTCTTTGACTCATTTCTCCTCATCAGTCCCTTTCTCTTCTTTTTGTTCGGTCTTCTCGCACACATCGTCACTGAACATTCCCGTAAGCGGTCTGGTATTTTCGTTCTTAAAAAGAACATACATCAATATAAACAAAGCAAAACCGATTATTGCGATAAACACAGGTTTATAAAGAGGCTCGTGTGCAAACATTACCGCCGATATTCCAAGTATTCCGCATACGGCATAAAGTATTCTGACGCTGTATTTCTGACCGAATCCCATCTTCATAAGCTTATGATGTATATGCTCACCGTCTGCTGCGAAGGGGCTCTCACCGCGCAGAAGTCTTCTTACTATCGCGAACAGAGTGTCGAAAAGCGGAAGACCGAATATCGAAAGCGGAATGAGGAAGGACAGCACCGTATTCATCTTGAACACGCCTTCTATAGACAGAACAGACAGCGTAAATCCAAGGAACAGCGCACCGGTGTCCCCCATGAATATCTTTGCGGGGTGGTGATTAAAGGGAAAAAATCCAAGGCAGGAGCCTACAAGTATCGCGGCAATAAGCGCCCAAGTCGTCCGCCCCGAAAGAACGGTCACGCAGAAAAGCGAAAGCGAGCAAATAACAGACACACCGCAGGCAAGTCCGTCAAGACCGTCAATGATATTTATAGCATTGGTAAGACCAACGATCCACAAAACCGTTATCGGTATCGACCATATACCAAAAGGTATATATGTGCCGAAGAAATTGACAAAATCAATGGTCACGCCCTGATAGACGGCAATAAAAGCGACCGCTATCTGAAATATGAGCTTTATCCAGGCGTTGAGTCTGAAAATGTCATCAAGCACGCCCATAACAACAAGTATA
The DNA here is from genome assembly GCA_964478105.1 of uncultured Lachnospiraceae bacterium. Lineage (GTDB taxonomy): Bacteria > Bacillota > Clostridia > Oscillospirales > CAG-272 > CAYZHW01. Next base: position 1,462 of record CAYZHW010000147.1, read on the forward strand.
AGTCCGCCGAACCATATTGTCAGCATCGTCGGATTGATCTCGCAGAAAGCAAGCGTCGTTATCACGAATGCCAAGAATATAGCCAGGCCGCCTATTCTCGGTATCGGCTTTTTGTGCATACGCCGGTCGTCTGTCGGCACGTCGACCGCGCCGATCTTAAACGCAAGTACACGAACTATCGGTGTCATCGTAAACGCAAGCAGCGCGGCACACAGCACCGCGATACAACCGTGTACAATAGCTGAATAATCCATAAATACCCCCGAAGATCAGTTAAGAACAAAACCGACCTTTTTCTTTACTTTTGTAAGAGTTTTACGTGCGAAATAGGATGCCTTCTCAGCGCCCTCTTTCATAACGGATTCAAGATAAGCCTTGTCCGAGAGGACCTCATTGTATCTTGCCTGAACGGGTGCGAGCGCATCCGCGCAAGCTTCACCTACAGCAAGTTTGAAGTCTCCGTAGCCGCGCCCCTCAAACTCACGCTCGATCTCGGGAACGCTCTTGCCTGTAAACGCGCTGTATATAGTGATAAGATTATTGATGCCGTCCTTGCCCTCTCCGACCTTTACCTCGGAACCCGAGTCTGTCACGGCTCTCTTAAACTTGCGGATGATATCGTCCTTGGAGTCAAGAATGTGAACGATGGCATTTTGATTCTCGTCAGACTTGCTCATCTTCTTTGTAGGCTCGGCAAGCGACATTATCTTCATTCCCGTCTGAGGAATGTAGGGCTCGGGAATCGTAAATGTGTCGCTGTATACAGAGTTGAATCTCTGCGCGATATCGCGTGCAAGCTCAACGTGCTGCTTCTGGTCAATACCTACGGGGACCATATCCGTCTGATAGAGCAGGATATCCGCCGCCATAAGCGTAGGATATGTGAAAAGTCCCGCGTTGATGTTGTTCGCGTGCTTTGCGCTCTTGTCCTTGAATTGTGTCATTCTCGAGAGCTCGCCGAACATTGTGTAGCAGTTGAGTATCCACGAAAGCTCGGCGTGTGCGGGAACGTGCGACTGAACGTAGAGCGTCGCCTTCTTGGGATCAAGACCGCAGGCGATGTAGAGCGCAAGAGTCTCTGTCGTTCTGCGTCTTAATTCTGCGGGCACCTGACGCACCGTGATAGCGTGCAGGTCGACGACGCAGTAGAAGCATTCGTATTCATCGGTAAAGGAAGCAAAGTTCTTTATCGCTCCGAGATAATTTCCTATTGTGAGGTTTCCGCTCGGCTGAACGCCCGAGAAGGATACCTTTTTGTCGTTTAACATTGTTTCAGTTTCCTTTCAGCATTTTTTCGGCTACCCTGCCGAGTCTTTTTACGCCCTCGACTATCTGCTCGTCCGAAGGAGTCGAGAAATTGAGTCTGAACGAATTTGACGGAGCGTTTGTATCGCAGTTGAAGGCGGTGCCTGCAACAACGGCTACCTTTTCGGCGAGCGCCGCGCGTACAAACTCCATCATATCAACACCGTCCGGGAGCGTGCACCAGATAAAGAGTCCGCCCTCGGGACGTGTGAATTTTATCTCTTTCGGGAGATACTTATCAAGGCTCTCGAGCATCAGCGTACTCTTCTTACGGTAGAGACCGCAGATCTTTTCGATATGAGCGTCGATATCGTACTCACTCATAAATTTATAGCAGAGCATCTGGAAGAAGATGTTTGTATGGACGTCCTCGCTCTGCTTTGCGACGACCATCTTTTGAATGACCGCACTCGGCGCACACACATAACCCACGCGCATTCCCGCCGAGAGTATCTTTGAAAAGGACGAGCAATAAATGACAAGCCCGTCTGTGTCAAGGCTCTTAATAGTCGGAATATCCTCTCCGAAGTAGCGTAGCTCTCCATAGGGATTGTCCTCAAGTATGACAAGCCCGTATTTCTTTGCAAGCTCGTATACAGCACGCCTCTTTTCGTAAGAGGTAGTCACGCCCGATGGATTCTGGAAGGTCGCGATGATATAAAGAAGCTTTGCGTTGGGAGTATTCTTAAGTGTCTGCTCAAGCGCCTCGATATTGATACCGTCATCGTCCATCGGCACACCGACAGTCTTTGCTCCGTTTGAGCGAAACGAATTGAGCGCTCCGATAAAGCTCGGATTCTCACATACCACAACGTCTCCTTCGTTGCAAAAGACCTTGCAGGCAAGCTCAAGTCCTTGATTTCCGCCCGATACGATGATCGTCTCGTCGGAATACGCGTCACCGCGTGCCTCGCTCTTGCCTATCGAGAATTTCTCGTAAAGCCTTTTTGCCACAGCCTCTCGTAAAAGAGGATATCCCTCTGTCACGCTGTACTGCAACGCCGCGGTCGAGCTGTTCTTGAAAATATCCTCGGAAAGAGCGGCAAGCTCTTTTACGGGAAATGAGTCGGGCGAGGGGTTGCCGCCCGCAAACGAAATTATCGACGGATCGGAGAGAGACTTGAAGATCTCACGTATCGCCGACGGCTTTAATTCTTTTATCTTGTTTGAAAATTCGTACTCCATAGTATCGTGCCCCTTTGGCAAAAAATAAATCTTTACATATTTTATCACATATCATCACATTTTTCAAGTGCTTTCTTTGCGCCCTTGACACGCACGGTGTTTTTGTTGTATCATAATAGATGATAAACTAAAGAAAGTGAGAACAAGAAATGCTTGAGCTTCTCTCCCCGGCGGGAAATTTTGAAAAACTGAAGTCCGCGCTCC
>CAYZHW010000148.1:0-4138 GCA_964478105.1 uncultured Lachnospiraceae bacterium
TTGTTGCCAGGTACGCACTCGATCTCGCCTGTAACAGCGGGGATCTTGCCTGCTGCGTACATAGCCGCTGCGCGTCCTGCAGTTTCACTCTCAAGAGATACGTTATCGGCAAGGTCGTTAACGTGAACAACGTTACCTGTAGCGAAGAGAGTGGGAATGGATGTCTGCATATACTGGTTAACAACGGGACCGTTTGTTACGGGGTTGATCTTTATGTCAGCTGCACGGCTAAGCTCGTTCTCGGGGATAAGACCGACAGAGAGAAGGAGCGTGTCGCACTTGAAGAACTGCTCTGTTCCGGGAATGGGGTTCTTCTTTTCGTCTACCTTAGCAACCTTAACGCCCTCTACACGCTCGTTGCCGACGATCTCGGTAACTGTGTGCGAGAGAAGAAGCGGAATACCGAAGTCATCAAGACACTGTACTCTGTTACGGGTAAGTCCTGCGAGGTAGTCCATAATTTCAACAACTGCGATGACCTTTGCGCCCTCGAGTGTCATACGGCGAGCCATAATCATACCGATGTCTCCCGAACCGAGGATAACGACCTCACGGCCCACCATCTGGTTCTGACGGTTGATAAGTCTCTGAGCCGCGCCTGCGGAGTATACGCCTGCGGGTCTTGTGCCGGGGATTCTGATAGCACCGCGTGTTCTCTCGCGGCAACCCATTGCGAGTACAACGCTCTTTGCGTTTACGCAAGTGATACCGTGCTCGGAGTTAGCGCAGATGATCTTGCCCTCGGGAAGAACCTCAAGAGCCATTGCGTTGAAAAGGAACTCAACGCCTGCTTCCTTAGCCTGCTCATAGAAATGACCTGCATACTCGGGGCCTGTAAGCTCCTGCTTAAAGTATGTAAGACCGAATCCGGGGTGAATGCACTGCTGAAGGATACCGCCGGGTGTGCAGTCACGCTCTACTATAAGAACCTTCTCTGCTCCCTGCTTCTTAGCAGCGATAGATGCGGCAAGACCTGCGGGGCCTGCACCGATTATAGCAACATCACATTTAATCTCGTACATTATATTGCCCTCCTTATCTTACCTTGCCGACTACCATATATGAGCCGGGGTTGTTCTTTGTAACTTCTGTTGTGGGGATACCAAGCTCGCGTGCGATGATCTCGATGACCTTCGGGCCGCAGAAGCCGCCCTGGCAACGGCCCATTCCTGCACGGAGACGTCTCTTGATAGCGTCAACAGAGCGTGCGGGGATAGGACGGTGGATAGCTTCAACGATCTCGCCCTCTGTAACTGTCTCGCAACGGCAAACGATATTACCGTAGAGGGGATTTTTCTTGATCATTTCATCCTGCTCCTCGTGTGTAAGGTGTGTGAAACGAACGATGCCCTTTCTCTTGGGGTTAAAGTTGGGATTGAACTCAGCGGGCATACCCATCTCAAGCAACTTCTGTGCAACATACTTACCGAGAGATACCGAGCAGGTAAGACCTGTGGAACGAACACCCGAGAGGTTTACATAGCCCTTAACGTCGTCATATGTGTCAACGTTAAGACCTTCGGGATTACGGTTGGGACGAAGTCCGCTGTACTGTGTGATTGTGTCGCGAAGGTTTACGTTCGGAACGAGGCGGCGAACCTCTACGTCAATGCTGTTAAGACCTTCAACGTTTGTAGACTTATCTGTCTTATCCTGGATATCCTCAGCTGTAGGACCAACGAGCATATTTCCGTGGATAGTCGGGCACATAAGCTTACCCTTTGTAACCTTTGTAGGAATGGGAAGCACGATTCGATTAACCTTGCAGGATGTGTTCTTATCAAGGATAAAGAACTGACCCTTTCTTGCATTTACATAGTAGTCAGCCTTGCCTACCATCTCTGCGATCTCGTCGCAGTAAAGGCCTGCAGCGTTAACTATGTACTTAGCCTCAATGTAGCCGCCTGTTGTTTCAGCGCCTACTACCTTGTCGCCTTCCTTCTTGATGCCTGTAACCTTTGTGTTAAGAAGGAATGTAGCACCGTTCTGCTGTGCGTTCTCTGCGAGCGCTACAACAAAGAGGAAGGGATCAATGATGCTCTCACGAGGAATATAGAGACCTGCCTTTACCTCGGGATTGAGGTTGGGCTCCATCTCGAGAAGCTCCTCTCTTGTGAGATATTCTACATCGTATACACGATTCTTGAATGCCTTTTCCTTAAGGCCGGGGAGCTGCTCAAACTGCTCATCCGTAAATGCGGGAAGGATAGCGCCAATTCTCTCGAAAGGAATATCGAGATCCTTTGTGAGCTCATCATACATAGGGTTAGCGGCAACAACGAGCTCGGACTCAAGTGTTCCGGGCTTTGCGTCGTAACCGGTATGAATGATAGCACTGTTGGACTTGGAAGCGTCGCCTCCGACGTCCTCATTCTTTTCAACGACGGTAACTTTGAGGTTATACTTTGTAAGCTCGCGAGCTATTGCACAACCTACCGCACCGGCACCGATTACAAGTACATCGGTCTTTAACATAGTGGTTATTCCCCCTTATTAATCTTTCCTTTGCCGCATTTCTTCGCGTACAAAGAATAATTTGTGTGTTGTTTGCAACCTTTTGTGGGGTTGCGTGTGATTGTATGGGTTTCCCATACGTAATTATTATAACAAGTTTTGTGTGTTATGTCAACATAAAATAGACCGAAAGTGATCGTTTTTGAGAAAGTTTTTATGTAGATTATCCACAAATAGCCTTTTGACAGAATAATCCGCTTCAAGATCCTATAAATTTGGAGAAACGTTTTTGTGGATTTGTGTGTGATTGAATACAGCAAAAAACAGACCGCCGAAGCGGTCTGTTTTGCGTTTGATATGAATGATATTAACCAACGATACCCGAACGCTCGATACCCTGGATGAGGTATCTCTGGCAGAAGAGGTACATAACTACGAGCGGAGCAATGATAAGAAGTCCGCAAGTATTTCTGATAGCCGCATACCAGAGGTTCTGTCCTGCGTAGTTTGTTACAAGAGACTTCGGAATCGATACTATACTCGGCATAAGCTGCTGCTTCTGCGCCGAGAAGAAAAGATTTGCATAGAAGTCGTCTGTCCAAGACCACGAGAAGGCGAACAGGAATACTGTGATCATCATAGGAACCGAAAGCGGGATGATAACCTGTACGAAGGTTCTGAAAACGCCCGAGCCGTCAACATATGCGGACTCTTCAAGCTCATCGGGAACGCCCTTGAAGAACTGACGCATCATAAAGATGTAAAGACCGTTCTTAAATGCAAGGCCGCCGAGAGAAAGAATGTAGAAGGGCCAGTATGTATTATTGAGCTCGAAATAACCCTTGCTCATAACTCCGAGGTTTCCGAGAAGTTCAAATATTCCGAGGATGTCGAAATATCTGAAGTTCATATACATCGAAAGCTTGATCGTCTCATGGGGGATTATCATTGTAAGGATAACGCACAGGAAGAGGATTCCGCTTCCCTTGAATTTAAATTTAGCAAATCCGTATCCGATGAGAGTACAGATAAAGGTCTGGATGAGAGCGGTCGTAACAGAGAGTGTCAGTGTATTGACAAAAGCTCTGAGATACTCATTCTCTGTAATTATCGCCTTATAAATATCAAGCGTAAAGTTCTTCGGTATAAGTCTTACCGTAACGTCAACGAAGTCGTCCATTCCCATAAAGGAACCTGCGATCTTCGAGAAGAACGGGAAGAGGATGATGTAGGATATACCGAGAAGAAGGACCAATCTGAAGATATACCATACAACATTCTTAAGGAAGTACAAGGAAAGGAAACGTGCCTTGAGTCGCTCTTTGAGAGGAGTTCTTTCGAATTCTACTCTGATCTTGTTCTTCGACTCTTTTGTGATCTTAGGTGCACTCTGAGTATTATTCATCTTTTCTTCCCTCCTTAATCACGTCTTTGATAGAATGTATACGCGGACAAGAGACCTGCGACAGCTGCGATGATAAGCATTACTATCAAGAAGTAGATCCATGCCATCGCAGAACTGAGCACCTGCTCTGCTTTGTCGTATACGCTTCCGATATAGGTCATAACCTGGTTAGTGTTGGTCGTAAACGAGTCGATGACCGTGTAAATTGCGTTTACAAGGATCATCGGGCTTATCATAGGAAGTGTGATCTTCCAGAAGCTCTCCCAAGCGGAAGCACCG
>CAYZHW010000149.1:0-1234 GCA_964478105.1 uncultured Lachnospiraceae bacterium
GGCGACGTCATCTGCGTTCCCGTGTCTGCTCTTACAAGAATGGGTATCGACGATCTTCTTGAAAACGTACTTCTGGTTGCTGAGATGAAGGAGCTTAAGGCTAATCCCGACCGCCGTGCAAAGGGTATCGTTATCGAGGCGAAGCTCGACAAGGGCAGAGGCCCCGTTGCTACAGTTCTCGTACAGAACGGTACGCTCAAGCACGGAGATATCGTTATCGCAGGTACGGCAGTAGGCCGTGTCCGTGCGATGAACAACGACAAGGGCAGAACCGTCAAGGAAGCAGGACCTTCGGTTCCTGTAGAGATCGTAGGTCTCGCAGAAGTACCGCAGGCGGGCGACATCTTCAATGCTGTTGAGGATGAAAGAATGGCCCGTGAGCTTGCAGACCAGAGAAAAGAAAAGGCTAAGGAAGAGGTATTCAAGGCAAACGCAAGAGTCAACCTCGATGACCTCTTTACACAGATCACAGAGGGTATCAAGGACCTCAACATCATCGTTAAGGCCGACGTCGGCGGCTCGGCTGAGGCAGTTAAGCAGTCGCTTGAGAAGCTCTCCAACGAAGAGGTCAAGGTACGCATAATCCACACTGCGGTCGGCGGTATTACCGAGGGCGACGTTATGCTCGCTGCGGCATCGAACGCGATCATCGTAGGATTCAACGTCCGTCCCGACAAGGGTGCTATCGACAGCGCAGAGCGTCAGGGCGTCGATATAAGAACATACCGTATCATTTACGATTGTATCGAAGAGATCCAGGCGGCGATGAAGGGTATGCTCGCTCCCAAGTTCAAGGAGGTTCTCCTCGGACACGCAGAGGTGCGTCAGACCATCCACGTTCCCGGTGTCGGTACGATTGCAGGTTCGTATATCCAGGATGGTAAGATCTCGCGTAACGCGCAGATCCGCGTTATCCGCGACGGCGTTGTTATCTTTGAGGATAAGATCAGCTCGCTCAAGCGTTTCAAGGACGACGCAAAGGAAGTTATGCAGGGCTATGAGTGCGGCGTAGGTCTTGAGAAGTTCAACGATATCAAGGTCGGCGATGTGCTGGAAGCTTTCGTAATGGAAGAGATCACACAATAAATATAAGCGGGGAGGGTGCTTTTGATAAAAGCACCCTCCCCGTACCCTTCCCGCAAAAACATTTTGAGATGAATTATAAAAAACAATCGATTCGCACAGACATCACATCCGTGCGAACCAAAAAATGGCGGCCGATGGCCGCCGCTAC
>CAYZHW010000149.1:1334-4105 GCA_964478105.1 uncultured Lachnospiraceae bacterium
GCACCTGTAGCGGCGTGCAATGCACGCCACAATTTCGCACAGATATCACATCCGTACGAACCGAAAAACGGACGGGCAATGCCCGACCCTACATTGCTTGTGCGAATTTTATATCTTCGCACAGATATTAAATACATACTGTAGGGGCGACCATCGGTCGTCCGCAGAATTGCACAGACATCACATCCGTGCGAACCAAAAAATGGCGGCCGATGGCCGCCGCTACAAACGAGCAATAGCACCTGTAGCGGCGTGCAATGCACGCCACAATTTCGCACAGATATCACATCCGTGCGAACCAAAAAATAAATATAATTATCTCCAAAAAGTTTTTGGGTGGGGCAAGGGGGCGACCTTTTTTATAAAAAAGGTCGCCCCGCCTATTTATTCCGTTTCCCTTTATCCTAAGTAATCGCCGAGGCCGAAGCTGATATTTATCGCGTTGTTGACATCGCGCATAACAGTGTCGTCGAGGTGTCCCATTTTTTCCTTTAGACGGCGTTTATCGATGGTGCGCACCTGCTCAAGCAATACGACCGAATCCTTTGCAAGTCCGACGGCATCGGCGTAGATGTCGATGTGAGTGGGTAGCTTGTTTTTGTCCATCTTACTTGTAATAGCGGCGGCGATTACTGTGGGACTGTATTTGTTTCCGACGTCGTTCTGTATGATAAGCACGGGGCGAAGACCGCCTTGCTCACTTCCGACGACCGGACTTAAGTCTGCATAATAGATATCTCCGCGTTTAACGCTCACTTTTATCTCTCCTTAATTTTGATTTACAGTAGTATTTTTACCAATGAGCCCTATATCTTAATCAGGTAAAATATAGAAATCTTCACTATCATAATATTAAAGAAAGACAAAAAATGACAGTACCTATGTTTAGGGGAATAAAAAGGGCGACCAATGGTCGCCCCTACAGGTGGAAAATATAATTTGTTTCAAAAAGCTTTTGGAAAAGGGTTCTCCCCGCCTATATTTATTCAATAACTAATTCCCCAAAGAATTCGGGGCGGTGGAAGTCTGGTGTCGGCCATTCTACGAGATTCCACATTCCGTAGTGTTCGAACTCTGTCTTGTCACCGCACTTGTAGAAATTCGCTTTAAATTTATAACCCGATACCAATTCTTCGCGCTTTACACCGAAGAGCTTTTCAAGCTCTTCGAAGGTAAAGAGTGCAGATGCTGTCCATCTGTCCTCGCTCTTGGTGTTGGAGATGGGCGGGAACTCATCTATGAAGTCTGTTACCGGTACGCGTCCGTGCCTGCCCTCGCCAAGTCCTATGTGGGAGATGCCTGCCGAGTTCATCTCGAGGTTGACGTACTTGCCGCCATCTCCGAGAGTGAAGAAGCACTCCATACAGGAGTCAAAGCAGACCGTGCTGTAAAACTCGGTTATGACCGCCTTGGGATCAGACTCAAAACAGGTCATCTTTATAAGAAGACCTTTGTCTTTGACAAACGCCATCTGCGCGTATGTTCTTACGCGGTAGTCGCCGTCGCACTTCCAGGGGTAGAGCGTGATCTCTGCTTTGGGTGCGGAATCTATCTCGCACGGGCAGTCTATTGTCTTTACTGTATACTTGTTCATTTTAGTTACCTCGCAGTCTTACAATCCGATATTGCTGTCGACATCATCGAGCGGAACTTCGTCCTGCTCTGCCTTTTCGTCTTTTTCTGCTTCGGACTGTACCTTTGCTTCGTTTTCCGCCTTGCTCTGTGCCTCGCGCTCAGCTCTGAGAGCCTCCATAGACTCCATAGTAGCGCCGTCAGCCATAGCAGCGCTGAATTCTACATCGTCCATTGTCTCGTACTTGACAAGGTACTCGGCGATGAAGTGAAGCTTGTCGATGTTCTCGCGAAGGATCTTTTCCGCCATCTCGAACGCTTCGTTTACGATGCGCGAGATCTCTGCATCTATCTTCGCCGCCGTCTCCTCGGAGTAGTTGCGGTCGCTCGAGAAATCACGTCCCAGGAATACTTCGTCACGCGAATGCTCCGAACCGAACACGATAGGACCGAGTTCGCTCATACCGAGGCGTGTGACCATATTGCGCGCAATAGCCGTCGCTCTCTGGATATCGTTGGACGCGCCGCCCGAGATATCCTCGAAGATGATCTTCTCTGCGACTCGTCCGCCGAGCAGCATTGCGATCTCTTCCTTCATATCGTTCTTGTAAACGCTGTACTTGTCATCCTTCGGGGAATTGAGCGTGTATCCGAGCGCCCTGCCCGAGGGGATTATCGAAACGCGGCGGACGGGATCCTGGGATGCGAGCAGGTGCGAGAGGATCGCGTGTCCCGCTTCGTGGTATGCCGTCTTGCGCTTTTCGTTTTCTTTTATTACCATCGACTTCTTGGGTGTTCCCACCATTATCTTGATAGCCGATTCAGAGATATCCTCACGGGAAATGAGGTGCTTGCCCTTGCGTGCCGCAAGAAGTGCCGCCTCGTTTAAGAGGTTTGCAAGATCTGCGCCCGTGAAGCCGACCGTGGTCTCTGCAACCTTGCGGAAGTCGACATCTGCCTCAAAGGGTTTGTTTCTTGCGTGTACCTTGAGTATTTCCTCGCGTCCCTTGATGTCGGGATAGTTGACAGTGATCTGACGGTCGAATCTGCCGGGGCGAAGGAGTGCGGGGTCGAGAATGTCGGGGCGGTTGGTCGCCGCGATGACGATAACGCCTTCGTTTTCTGCAAAGCCGTCCATCTCAACAAGGAGCTGGTTGAGCGTCTGCTCGCGCTCGTCGTGTCCGCCGCCGAGGCCTGCG
>CAYZHW010000150.1:0-4035 GCA_964478105.1 uncultured Lachnospiraceae bacterium
CAAAAGCAGAACAGGCATGACCGAAATCATGCCTGTTCCAAGAAAATTGCGAATTGCTGTTTTACCAGCAGGGAGCCTTTGCGGTCTTGTTTTTTATTTGTCAAACCTATACTTTACTCCGATTATCTCTCTTATTGTATCCATTTGTTTGAGAATTGCTATGCTGTCCGAGAGAGGGTGAGTGGAGCTCTCGGTCTTACCGTTAGCGATGCACTCACACGCCTCGATTATCTCCTCTTCAAATCCGTCGCCGATGGGCGGAAGCTCTATGTACTTTTCTTCGTCGTTTTTGCATACAAAAAGCTCTCTTGCGCCGTAGAAGGTCGGTATTCGGATATATCCTTTTGTACCGTAAATATACGCCGTTTCGGGTTTGTGCAGTGCTATCGCAGACGATATGCTTGCAACGGCGCCGTTTTTATATTTCAGCGTTACGAGCGTGTGAAGGTCTACGCCGTTCGCGACGTTTGATGTCGCGCCAATCTCTATGGGGTCATCACCCAAAAAGAGCGATGCAAAATGCAGTCCGTATATGCCCACGTCGAGCAGAGAGCCGCCTGCAAGCGAATTGTCGAAGAGTTTTGCCTCTTCTTCGGGTGTGGTGCGGTAACAAAAATCGGCTTCAATTCCCATAATATCGCCGAGCTTGCCGTCACGTACAATGCGCACCGCTTCATTTATTGCGGGGAGAAATTTTGTCCACATTGCTTCCATTAAAAATACTCCGTGTTTATGTGCAAGCGAAGCAAGATATTTTGCGTCGCGCGCGTTTATTGCGAGCGGCTTTTCACAAAGCACGTGCTTGCCCGCGCGAATGAAGGTCTCGGCACACTCTACGTGGAAAGGGTGCGCTGTGCAGACATAAACTGCATCGACGTCGCTTTTTGCAAGTTCTTCATACGAGCCGTAGAATGTGGGGATATCGTATTGGCTCGCAAAATCGCGTGCTCTTTTTATATCTCTTGACGCGACTGCCGTAAGAGAGGCACATTCTACATTCTTTATTGCAACTGCAAATTTGTTTGCTATTATACCGGGACCTGCAAGTCCGAATCGTATTTTTTTCATTTTCTTCTCCTACTGTTTGTGATATATCTATTCTATCATATAAATTCCGCGAAGACAATAAAAAAACGAGCCGTAATGGCTCGTTTTGTTTATGCAGTAACTGCTTTTTTCTTGCCAAGTATCTGAATGAGAACAACTATCGCTGCAAGTCCGAGACCGATAAGGTCGGTTACGATACCGGGATAGATGAGAAGAAGTCCGCCTGCGACCGCCAAAAGACGTTCGTACCACTTCATATGGCAAAGGAAGTAACCCTCAAGTGCCGCAGATACGCAGAAGATACCGACAAAGCTTGTGATGCAGATAAGAATTACCTCGCCTACGCTCGTATCGATAAAGAGCATCGCAGGATTAAGCGCGAATACGTAGGGAACGATGAATGCACCTATAGCGAGTTTTGTCGCAGTAAATGCTGTCTTCATCGGGTTTGCCTGAGCAATAGCCGCGCCCGCATATGCGGCAAGTGCAACGGGAGGTGTCAGGTCTGCGACGATACCGAAGTAGAATACGAAGAAGTGAGCCGCGATCATCGGCACGCCCATCTGCACAAGGATCGGCGCGCAGGTTGCCGCCATAATGCAATAGTTTGCAGTCGTGGGCACACCCATACCGAGAACGATACAGCAGAGCATCGTAAGGAAGAGCGCGATAATGACCTGATTGCCGGCAAGAGCTACAATGCCGTTGAAGAGCATATACGCAAGACCTGTTACGCTGATAAGTCCGGCGACGATACCGGCAACGCCGCAGGCAGCTGCAACCGTGATCATACCCTGACCGCCTGCGGCAAGCGCTTCAAGAAGTCTTTTAGGGGTAATACGATGCTCTTTGTTGAACATACTTACAATGATCGCAACAACGATAGCAATAGCAGCCGCGTATGCGATAGAGCGCTTGCTCGTACCAACAAGGTAAATGAGAAGCAAAAGTGGTAAGAGCAGATAGGTCTGCTTTAGCAGGGGCTTAAGCTTGGGGAGCTCCTCGCGCGTAAGGCCGCGGAGTCCCTCTTTCTTTGCCTCAAGGTGTACTGCGATGAATACGCCCGCAAAGTAAAGCAGGGCGGGAAGAATAGCTTTTGTTACGATATTGGAATAGGGAACGCCGACCGTCTCTGCCATAAGGAATGCAGCAGCACCCATAATAGGGGGCATTATCTGTCCGCCGGTAGATGCGGACGCCTCGGCAGCTGCGGCGAATTCGGGTTTATAACCCGTGCGCTTCATAAGCGGGATGGTGACCGCGCCCGAGCCGACGGTGTTTGCGACCGACGAGCCTGATACCATACCTTCAAGTGCAGACGCCACAACAGCTACCTTTGCGGGACCGCCCGAGAAGCGGCCGACGAGAGCGTTTGCGATCTTGATAAAGAAATCCGCGATACCCGTGCGCTCAAGAAACGCACCGAAAATGATAAACATAACGATGTATTTCGAGCAGACATTGACCGGAGTGGAGAGTATTCCTTCCTTTGAGTAGAAAAGAACACGTACAGCCTCGGTGATACGCTTTATGAAATCGGGATTGTGAAGTCCCCAGATAAGTGCATAAACAAGAAGCGCGCCCGCCACACAAAGAATGGGAAGTCCAACGCTTCGGCGGCAGAGCTCGGCGAGACATACAACGCCGACGATACCGATGACGACCTCGGGTGTGTTGATATTATATCTTTCTATTATCTCGGATGCATTTATTGCATAGTACAGGAAAGCGCCTGTTCCCGCGATCATAAGAACGAAGTCATACCAGGGTATGTAGTTTACCTTTTGAACTCCCTTTTTAGCAGGGAATACAAGGTAACCTATAAGCATAATAAATGCCATAAATGTGGTGAGACGAAGCTCGTCAAGCCACGTGGCAAAAAGTGTTACGTAAATGCAAAAAAGCGAAAAAGCCGCGAGAATACAGGTGACGATAATTTTCGGAGTGCCTTCCCAGATACGTGTATTTGACTCACGGTCAAATTTTTTCATTACCGTATCGAGATCCATCGGCTCGACTGTTGCATTTGTTTCTTTCTTCTTGAAAAGAGCCATTAGAGTCCTCCTTGGAACAGATCAGAATAGAAGATTGGCTGCAGCCTTTGACCGCAGCCAATCGGGTTGAAACAAAACTAAGTGGGATTACTTGCTCTCGACTGTGATGCCTTTTTCAGCGAAGTACTTTGCAGCGCCCGTATGGAAAGGGGCTGTCATACCGCTTGTTGCGTTCTCAAGGGAAAGCTCATCGCCCTTTGCGTGTGCCTTTGTGATGTCCTCGGCGTTGTCGAAGATAGCCTTTGTAAGGTTGTATACATCATCCTCGGATGCGCTTGTGCTGACAATAAGAGTAGCCTTAACAGTTACTGTTGTAACGTCCTCTGTCTGTCCGTCGTAAGTCTTTGCGGGGATCTTGTATGTTGTGTAGAAGGGAGAATCCTGCATAAGCTTTTCAGCGATCTCACCGTCGATCGGAACGAGGTAAGCCTGCGTTGTTGTGCAAAGCTCCTGGATAGCGGGCGTGGGAGCGCCTGCTACGATGAATGCCGCGTCGATCTTGCCGTCCTTGAGCGCGTCAGCACTGTCGCCGAAGGACTGGTACTGAGGCTGGATGTCGGACTCGGAGAGTCCTGCTGCACCAAGGATGTCGATCGCATTGAAGTATACGCCCGAGCCTGCAGCACCGATGGAAACCTTCTTGCCTGCGAGGTCAGCGACACTCTTGATGTTGGGATCCATTGTAACAAGCTGAACAGCCTCTGCATAGAGACCGCCTACAACGCGGAAGGAATCAAGTGCGCCTTCCTTTTCAAAGGAGCGCTCACCTGCATATGCATAAGCCATAACGTCGGACTGAACTGTGCCGAGCTGATAGTTTCCTGCGTCGATACCGAGGATATTAGCCTTGGAACCGTCTGTGGAAACGACGTTTACTGTGATGCCTGTGGACGTTTTGATCTGGTTGCCGAGGATTCCGCCGTAACCGTAGTAT
>CAYZHW010000151.1:0-4025 GCA_964478105.1 uncultured Lachnospiraceae bacterium
ACGCCGTTCCTTTCATATATATTATATATGCACAGGATATCGGCGGACGCGGATATCTTCGCTTAATTTACTGTAAATATGCAGATAAAACACCGTAAACAGAACTCGAAAACAAAGTAGGGGGAAAGATTTTTATGAAGAAAACCAAACTCACGAAAGTAACAGCTCTGTTCCTCGCGCTTCTTATGATCGCGGGTGCTATGAGCATTACTGTCGCGGCTGAGGACGGCACACAGACTTCTACTTCGTCGGGCGCTACCTCTTCTATTGAAGAAGTCAGAGAATTGCTTAACGCGATCTCGTACAGCGACTACGCCCTGAAGTATGCTGATGTCTCCAAGGCAGAAAAAGAAATTGTGATCAACGCTGTCGATTACAATAAAGAAGCTACAACGGCAGACGTAAAGGTTGAGAGCAATTACGGCGGAGCTGCAGGCGAGGTCCTGTACACTCCTGATTCCGGCTCCGTGACCTGGAACGTTGATATTCCGTCCACAGCGAAATATGCTGTTAAGATCGAATGCTATCCCACAGAGGGTAAGTCCACCTCGATCGAGCGTATTTTCAGAATAAACGGCAAGATACCTTTTTCTGAGGCGAGAAATCTTGTTATACCGAAGATCTGGAAGAACGAATACCCGACAGATGAGAACGGCGCCCCTACATTTAAGGCTGACGCCAACGGTAACCAGATAAGACCGACTATGGTACAAGCTCCCGAATGGGTAACATACGTGTTCAAGGATTCCAACGGATTCTACACCGATGATTTTGAGTTCGTGTTTGAGGCGGGAACCAATACGATCACTCTTGAATCCCAGAACGAGCCGCTTGCTATCAAGTCGATAACACTCTATCCTTACGATGAGCTTCCCGCATACGAGGAAGTTCTTGCGGATTATCAGGCTAAGGGATATAAGGCTCCTTCATCTGCCGCACCGATAAAGATCGAGGCCGAGGTACCTGCGGCTACATCTTCCAACACGATATACCCGATCACAGACCGTACATCGGCTATAACATCTCCTCAGGATGCTTCCATTCAGCTTCTCAACACCATAGGCGGTGAGAAGTGGCAGACAGTTGGACAGTGGATCACATACGAGATCAAGGTCGAAGAATCCGGACTTTACAACATCGTCCCCAGATTCAAGCAGTCGCTTCTTGACGGTATGTTTGTTTCGAGAGCGATAAAGATAAACGGCGAGTATCCTTTTGAGGAAGCAAAGAACCTCAGATTTGAATATGCATCTAGCTGGCAGACCGCTCCCCTCAACAACGGAGAGACCGAGTTCCTCTTCTACTTCGAGGCGGGCAAGACATATACGATCGAGCTTGCAGTTTCGCTCGGCGATATGGCGGAAGTTATTCAGAAAGTCGAATCCTCTCTTTCTACTATAAATACGGCTTACCTTACAATATTGAAGCTTACAGGTGCTAATCCCGATGAATACCGTGAATACGGATTCTCGCGTATTATGCCCGATACGATCATCGACCTTATCAAGGAGTCGAGAAACCTTTACGAGGTTTCTGCTTATCTCTCTGAGATCACAGGAACAAAGGGTTCAAAGACAGCAACACTTGACAAGGTAGCCTTCCTTCTTGACAGAATGGGCGGCGACGAGGACGAGATCGCTAAGAACCTTGAGAACCTTAAGAGCTATATCGGTTCGCTCGGTACATGGATCAACGATGCAAAGACTCAGCCTCTTGAGGTCGACTACTTCCTCATTCAGCCGGCTGATGCAGAGATCCCTGCGGCAAATGCAGGCTTCTTCAAGTCGATAGGATTTGAGATCGAGTCCTTCATAATGAGCTTCTTCACGGATTACAACTCGATGGGCTCTGACGCAGAGCTTACAGAAGGCGAGACTGTTGAAGCTTGGCTTGCATACGGACGTGACCAAGCGCAGGTCATCCGTAACCTTATCAATAATGACTTTACTCCTGCAACCGGCATTCCCGTAAACCTCAAGCTTGTTGCTTCGAGTACACTTCTTCCGTCCGTACTTTCTCAGCAAGGACCCGATACATACATCGGTCTTAGCGAAGATAACGTTATCAACTACGCTATAAGAAGTGCGGTACTTCCTCTTGAAGAGTTTGCTACAGAGAATTATACATTCGATAATGTTGTAAGAGACTTTAACGATGCTGCTATGGCGGTTATGGGAATCGAGAATGCCGAGGGCGTTTACCACACATACGGACTTCCCGAGACACAGACCTTCCCGATGATGTTCTACCGCAAGGATATCCTCGCGGATCTCGGAATTGAGATCCCGAAGACATGGGATGATGTACTTGCTGCTATCCCGATACTTCAGGCAAACAATATGCAGATCGGTCTTTCCAACGACTATAAGGTATTCCTCTACCAGAAGGGCGGAACACTTTTCGCTGATGACGGTATGAGAATCAATCTTGACTCGAACGTTGCACTTGAATCCTTTGAAATGATGTGCAATATGTTCACAATGTACTCTTTCCCCTACAAGTATGACTTTGCAAACCGTTTCAGAACAGGTGAGATGCCTATCGGTATCGCATCTTATACATCGACATACAACCAGCTCGTTGTATTCGCAACAGAGCTTAAGGGACTCTGGGAATTTGTCCCGCTTCCCGGTATCGTTGATGAAGAGACAGGCGAGATCAACAATGTTTCGATCTCCACAGCAACGGCTATCGTTATGATGAACGGTTGCGAAAACAAGGATAACACTTGGGACTTTATGGCATGGCACGTAGGCGCTGATTGCCAGTCCAAGTACTCCAACGAAATGGTCGCTATCATGGGTGAATCTGCAAAGCACGCAACGGCAAACCGTCAGGCGCTTGCAGAGTTGCCGTGGACAACAACAGAATACAAAAACCTTATAGCACAGTTTGACAACCTCGCGTCGATCCCGAACTACCCCGGAAGTTATATCATCTCCCGTTACACGAACTTCGCGTTCCTTGCGGCATTTGATGATCTTGCTAACCCGACAGAAGAGATGTTGAGCTATGTGACAACGATAAACAAAGAGATCACACGTAAGAGAGAAGAGTTCGGACTCCCCACTCTCGAGCTTGGACAGACTCTCGCTGACAAGAGACTCGGCGAAGCAACTGCGGCTCTTGAAGAAATTCAGAATGCCTCGTTTGCAACGCAGATAGAAGCTGCAAAGACAGCGATCGCAACCGAAACAGATATCGAGGCGATAAGCGCTGCGGCTGATGCTCTTGAATCGGCTGATGCAAAACTTTTTGAGAAAGTAATCGGTTATATGCGCGATGCGGCGGCCGCACTTTCTACCTATTAATTATAAGTTTTTTGAATTTTGATTAAAACATTAAGGAGAGATTGTACATGTCACAGAACACGGCAACAAAAAAACCGGTTGCTCGCAAGGACATGACGAAAGCTCAGTGGACTTGGAAGGAAATGAAGAGAAACAAGGTTGCGTACCTGATGGTCGCCCCCTTTATGATACTCTTCATGATATTCACTGTAGTTCCCGTACTTTTGTCGATGTTGCTCAGCTTTACATCGTTTAACTTGCTTGAATTCCCGGACTTTATCTTTATGGATAACTACATCAGACTGTTCCTTGACGATGATGTATTTATCATCGCCTGCAAGAACACATTTATATTCGCCGCAGTAGTCGGACCGGTATCATACCTTATGTCCTTCCTTATTGCGTGGTTTATCAATGAGCTACCTCCTAAGATCCGTGCGGTCGTAACACTTATCTTCTACGCACCGTCTATCTCGGGTCAGGTATACCTTATCTGGAAGACGCTCTTCTCGAGTGACTCTTACGGTTGGGTAAACGGTACACTTCTCAATCTCGGATACATCACAGAACCGATACTTTGGTTCGAGGATGAAAAATACGTAATGGGACTTTGTATCGTAGTTGCTCTTTGGACATCTCTTGGTACCGCGTTCCTTTCGTTTATCGCGGGTCTTCAGCAGATCGACCGCAGTCTCTTTGAGGCGGGTGCTGTTGACGGTGTCAAGAACAGATGGC
>CAYZHW010000152.1:0-3960 GCA_964478105.1 uncultured Lachnospiraceae bacterium
GGGAATTTCGTGGAGTATCCTTTGTATACGCATCGTTTCATCACGCCGGGTAAGCTTTTCTTCTGCAGTTTCGTCCGAATCGGCAATGTTAGTGAGTTCCGTCTCCTCTATGTTGTCAATATGTCCAAGTTTTTTCAGATATGATAAGTAGCCATTCTTGGCAATCTGACACAACCAAATTCGGATGTCGCATTCTCCGCGGAAGCTCTCAATAGAGCGCATAGCTTTAAAGAATGTATCAGCCGTGATTTCTTCAGCTATATGTTCATCGCCGGACAGTCTGCGGATATAACGGAACACATCGTTGAAATATGTACTGTATATCTTTTCAAACTCCATCACCTATCACCCCCGTTCAATTATAAGACTGCAAATATTTAAGAATCTTACAACTTTTTTAAACTTTTTGACATCTTTAACATCATTATATCATACCGTCGATAGGATCTCAAATCAGGACAAAAAAATCCTGCCATAAAGGCAGGATTTTTTATGCAATAATAATTAAGCTGCGAAGTAAGATTTTGTGCAAAGGGCAACTATATAGGCAAGAAGACCTGCAACCGTAGGCGAGCTAACCCACGCGATTGCAATATTCTTCATAACGCCGAAGTTTACCTTCTTAACGCCGCCAACAAGTCCCGCGCCGATAACAGCACCGACTACAGACTGAGATGTGGATACGGGAATACCCATAAACTTACCCATAAGAAGAACTGTAAGCGCCATTGCAACGATTACGAGGAATCCGTCGATCTGTGAGATCTCGGCAATGCTGCTTCCTACAGTCATCATAACCTTCTTAGAATATGTAAGAACACCGAGGGCGATCGCCGCGCCTCCGATAATAGCAGTAAGACGTGCGCTCATAAGAAGATTTGCGCCCTGACCTGTTGCATCATAGTAGAACGCAGTAACGCTCGCAGAACTATTCTGACCGATACTGAAAGCGGCGAATGCACCGGCTACAAGATATCCGATCTTAACGATCTTATCATAGCTCTTCATCGATGTGAGCTTGCTTTCAAGGAATTTCTTTACAAAGAAAACGAGCACAAATGATATCACGGCCGCACCGACGGGGTTTATTAACCAAGTCGAAGCGAATTCCGCGATCTCTGTAAGGTTACCGGACTTAACTTCGGGATTGGAATAGTCAGCATAGCAAAGACCCCAACCGATAACAGCACCTGTAATAGACTGGTTAGCCGAAACGGGGAACTTAAGATAACTCATTACAAAAACAGTGATTCCTCCGCAAAGAAAGATTATCATTGCTTTAAGAGCAGACTTAAGTCTAAGATCAGCAAGCGTGCCGGCTTCGATAGAATTCATTACGTCAGCTTCGGAAGCAGTAACTTCGTTATTCATCGATATGCTTGCGAGCTTGTCGATGTTCTGGTGTCCGAGAGTTATCGCACCAAGCATTACCATAACAGCAATTATTATAATAGCCGTCCGGTATTTTACAACGCGTGTGGAAACCGCCGTACCGAAGGCGTTAGCCGCGTCGTTTGTACCAAGTGACCAGCCCATAAAGAGACCGGCAAAAAGTAATAGATAAATCATAATAACTTACGCCTTTCTGGCAATCAACATAATCTGAATTTTGTCTGCGATATCCTCGATGATGTCAGAGAGATCGCAAAGCTGCTCGATGATATCTGCGATCTGCATCTTTTCAGCAAGCGCAATATTCATCTGGAAAATAGAAGTGTTGATCTTGTCCTCAATAAGGTCAACCTGTGTTTCAAGAGCACGGATGTTGTCGAGAACAGCAGGATCCTTCTGAAGAGCGCCCATCTTTGAGAAAAGCATACTGATCGCTTCCTCGAGAAGCTCAAACTGCTGCTTTGTGAGAGTAAAGATGTCAACCACATCCTTTGCATATGCTTCGGGGAAATCGAATCTCTGATAAACGATAGCCTTAGCAACACTTTCGCATTTGTTAGCTACCTTATCGCAGCTTGTAGCAATGGAAATAAGATCTTCTCTTGTGGACGGGAGATAAGAACCGTCGGAAAGGGAATCGATCATTGCACGAAGAGACTTGTCTGCAACATTCTCTGCTTCCTTAACTCCTTCAACAAGCGTCATAAGCGTCTCGGGAACGGTCTCGGGTGTAGTTGCCGCCTCCATAAAGCTCTCGAACTTCACAAGGCATTTTTCAACATCCTTGATCTGTTCAACGATCAGTGTGTGGACGTCACTGTTTTTTCTGAACATAACTAAAAACCTCCATAAGTTTAAAAACTCGGCGTAAAAGCCGAATTGATTTAGTGTTAACGAGTATTATAGCACAAAAAAGCCCAAGAGTCAACATATTTTATACATATTTAGCAATATTTATTTTCAAAAAGAGATAATTGTTTTTCAGTCAAACAAAGCAATTGACTTTTGTACTAAATCAACAAAAAATAATTATTAGAAATGTATAAAAAATAGAAATCTAATTGTAGCGTCTGATTTCTCTTGACAATCACTTGACCGTGTGGTACAATCTAATCGTAAGGGTAGCAAGTAAAGAGGTGGGACAATATGGAAATCGCAAAAAGGGCTCCTTATACAATTTGGAATTCTCAAAAAAACGCCACAGATTCTAAAGAACGAGAGGTACTTACGATGCAATCTACCTATCCCGGAACTACTATCGAGACCAGTTATATAAAAAAAAGGAAGTTCAAAGGTACTTTTTGACGGTATATTTGCTACAGGCGGAATTACACTTTCGCAGGTCTCCGTTATGACAGGACTTGAGCCATATCTAATACAAAACTGGGTAAAAAGAGGCTTCGTATCCTCACCGCAAAAAAGAGTTTATTCAAGCGAACAGTTTGCGCGTATAACTATTATAAATATGTTAAGAGAATCGTTGCAGATCGAAAAAATATGCAACCTTATACACGTCATCGGCGGGCCGACGGCGGATAAAAATGATGATCTTATATCCGACGACGAGCTCTATCACCGATATGTTGATATGATAAGCGATGACTCTATCAATTTAAACGACGAGACCTCTGTACAAGCGGCAGCCAAAAGCGCTGCGAGAGATTTTGAAGAGCATCTGCCCGGGGCAAAGGCAAAACTAATTAAGGTCCTGCAGGTTATGCTGTATGCACACGCCGCATCGTGTCTTCGAAAATCGTCGGAAGATATCCTCTCGACACTTCAATAACATTATGGAAAGGATAGATCAATATGTTTATTACTGAATGGTGGAATTCGCTCGGCTTTGCCGCACAAATATTCTACTGTCTTGCTGTTCCGTCAACACTTCTTCTGCTGATACAGACCGTAATGATGTTCATCGGGTTCGGAGAAGACGGTGCGGACGACATCGACACGGATATCGAACTTGATGCGGACGGCGCGGACCTTGATGCGTCAGACAGCGTATTCGACGATGATATGATCCCGCACGCCGAGGATATCTCTGGGCTTGACGGGTTGCGCATATTCACCATAAGAGGAATCGTCGCCTTCTTCGTCGTTTTCGGATGGGTCGGCGTAGCAATGGATTCTATGGGAATAGACCTGCTTATAACTATTCCGGTTGCTTTTGTCTGCGGCTTTGCAATGATGGTCGCGCTTGCATACCTTTTCAAGGCTGTACTTAAGCTTCGCAGCGACGGAAACACCGACAACCGCAATGCGATAGGAACATCCGGAAAGGTACATCTTACAATCCCGCCTGCGCGAAGCGGAGAGGGAAAGGTTCACATAATGCTCCAAGGCTCTTATGTTGAACGCGGAGCTGTTACGGACGATACACACCCAATTGCAACAGGCTCTGAGGTAGTCGTTGTCGGGACAAGCGGTCAGACAGACCTTGTGGTAAGAAGAAAATAAAAATATATAAATTTTAGGGAGGAAAAACAATGAAACCTGAAGTAATCTTTTTAATCTCAGCGATAGTCCTTATCGTTGTGTCCTTCTTGGCTTGGGTGTGCTCAAGAT
>CAYZHW010000153.1:0-3951 GCA_964478105.1 uncultured Lachnospiraceae bacterium
CTAACACTTTAATATTTTATTTTTGTCTAAACTTTTGGGTTCACTTCAGATAAGCGGCTTTTTTGATGCTTTAATTAAAACTTCCGTCGTAGGTAGGCATATTTGTTATCCACTTGCTCGAAATAGCCGGTACATAGTAAGCGCCGTAGGTGTTTATGCCGCTTTCTTTTTCCGTTTCTATCTCAACGAGCAAACGGTAATATGGAATAAAGTATTTGTCTGTGTCGGCAGATCTGTAAACAAGTTCGATCTTTCTTATATTTTCCGCTTTTGCTTCATATCCCATAACCGAGGTAGCGTAGTGTCCGTCGGCAAACAGTTCCTTCGCTTCTTCGACCGTTATTATCGGGTACTGCCCCTCGATGCCGCTGATGTCGGTGTAGTATATGCGGATGCCGCGAAGCTTGTTTTCGTATCCGTAAAACTCGACTTTCTTAAAATTGTAATTCATAATACTGTCGATGATATCACCGCCCGCATCGTAAAAGGCGATGCTGTAGCTCCTCTCAAGGTGAATATTGTAATCGCCGCCGTTTATATCGAGACAGGGAGAATCCATCTTGAGGATGTTTGCATAAGCGGTTTTAAAATATTCGGCAACGTCCGACATTTCTTCAAGCGATGCGTAGTGGTCATAATTATATTCGTCGGGAAGAGAAATGGGGGTCTTGAATGATATGTCTACCTCAAGATCTGTGTGGACGGTTATTCTTACATCATCATTCTCGCCGTAGAGCATATTGAGCTCAAAGAAACCCTCGGGGACATATCCGCCCATTTTTTCAATTCTTATTGCCTGTTCTTCTTCGGGCACTCCGTCATCGGTTATGGTAAGTTCTTCTTCTTTGATACCAAGACGTTCTGCCGCGTCAAGAAGTGCTGCCATCATCTTGTCTCTGTCGGCACCGATGGGTTTGCGCATCTCTTCGCTGAAGTCAAGATAATTGCGGAAAACAGGCAGGTCGGTAAGCTTAGCATCTTCATTCCACGGATTGCCGTTTACTATTTCGGATACATTGTATGCATCGAGTGCTTCCATTCCGTGGGCAAAGAAAAATTCGGAAAGCGTTATCGCTTGAAGATCGGCATAGGGGTCGACGGGCGGCTTTTCTTCGTTCGGAATGAGCATTGCGCCAAAGCCTATGAGCAATGCCGCAAGCACGGCGGCAATGGCGATCTTTGTTATATTGGGAACTCTTCTTTTTACTTTTTGTGTTGCGTTGATGTATCTGTCATCTATGTCACCGATGATGTCACAAAAATCTTCCTTTTTCATATTTCATAACCTCTTTCTTTTAAATGAGTTGATAGCTTTTCGCGAAGACGCGAGAGGGTAGTGTAAACATTAGATTCGCTCATTGAAAATCTTTTTGCAATAGTATCTATGCTCTCGAAATACCAATATCTTAAGACAAATAATTCGCACTGCTTTTGCCCGATATTATCGAGAAATCTGTTTATCTCGGCTATAAGCTCGCGCCTGTCGATGCTCGCTTCGGGTGTGTCTCTGTCAGATACGCACTCTGCAAGCTCGTCGAGAACGAGAGAAACATCTCCACTCCCGCGCTTCTCACGGCGCTCGTATCTGTATTTGTTAAATGCGAGATTTCGAGTGATCTTTCCGAGAAAGGCAGAGAGCAGTGTAGGACGCTTGGGCGGTATGGTGTTCCACGCCGCAAGATATGTGTCATTGACACATTCCTTTGAATCTTCGGTATTCCCAAGTATATTTTCCGCGATCTTTGTGCAGTATCTGCCGTATTTTTTTGACGTTTCAAGAATAGCTATTTCGTCGCGCGCGAAATACAGTTCAATTATCTTTGTGTCTTCCATTGTGTCACTCCTTTTCTTTACTGATAAGGCCCTTCATCTATATACACAATTTTTTTTGATAATTCTTACATTATTTTCGCACAAAAAGAAAAAATAGTCAATCTATGGGTAGCTTGCAAAAGAAAAATACACCGATTCAAGAAAAAAATATATTGAAAAAGCCGTCTGTTTTTGTTACCATAGATGAAAAGGGAATGTGGGGGACATTTATGAGAACAGCAAAGCAGATAAGCTCACTTGAAAAGATAAGATTTGACGATATGCTCGAGTATGACGAGATAACGCATGCACGTGTGCTTCGCGGCGAACGCTTTTCGTATCAGATCGCTTTTCGTGATGAGGTGCAGATACGCGCCGGACTCAAAGTGAACTCAAGCATATTCGAGTGTGTAAAGATATTTTTTGTACAGAACGCCGTTATGGATGCTCCTGTCACTATGCCCGATGGGTACTCTGACGAGCATTATATAACAAAGGAAGCGGGTCTTATGCCCGATATACTCATTCCGTGTGAAGAGAGGGGCAATATGTGGGTGCCCGGTCTTGGCGCGGGAGCGAATTCGCTTTGGGTAGAGGTCGATGTTCCGCGCACACTTGCAACAGGAGAGTACAGTATAAATATATCTCTTCTCGAGATCGATAAAAATGAACTCATTTTTGAAAAAACGATGACTCTTTCGGTGCAGGAGGCGGAGATACTCCCGCAGGAGCTTATATATACGCGCTGGTTTTATGCCGACTGTATTGCCGATGCGCACAACGTAGAGATATATTCGGAAGCACATTGGGCGCTTATCGAAAAATATATTCTCGAGGCGGTCGACGGCGGTATGAATATGATACTCGTACCCATTCACACGCCACCGCTTGATACGGCGATAGGTACCTACCGTCCCTGTGTTCAGCTTGTGGACATTACAAAAGAAGGCGGCGAGTACCGCTTTTCGTTTGAAAAATTCGAAAGGTTTATTGCTACCGCGCAAAAATGCGGTATAAAATATTTCGAGATGGCGCACATGTTCTCTCAATGGGGAGCGAAGTGTGCGCCGGGAATTATGGTTGAGGAAAACAAAGAGAGGGGATATATGTTCGGTTGGCATACGCCAGCCGACGGCAAAGAGTATACAGAATTCTTGCCGAAATATGTTGCCGCACTCTCGCGCGAGCTTGATGCTCTCGGTATTGCCGAAAATACATATTTTCATATTTCCGATGAGCCGACAGAAGCCAATATGGATGCATACAGGCGCGCCCGTGATATGTTTAAGCCTCTTATTGGCAAGAGCAAGATAATGGATGCGCTCTCTGATTATTCTTTCTACGAAAACGGACTTGTTGAGATTCCCGTTACGCGCGTCAGTCATATGGATAAATTCATAGGCAAGGGCGTATCCGAGCAGTGGACATACTATTGCTGCCATCCGGAAGGAGTGCACATCAACTGCTTTATGGCAATGCCGTCGTGGCGAATAAGAATGCTCGGCATACTTCTTTACAAGTATGATATCAAGGGCTTTTTACACTGGGGACTTAATTTCTACAATAGCTGTATATCTGTCTATAAGATAAATCCCTACACAACGACCTCGGGTGCGGGCGCTTTTGCTTCGGGGGACCCGTTTATACTTTATCCGTCGCATAACGGTGCGTATAATTCTATTCGCGGTAAGCTGACACGAGAGGCTATAGGGGATCTTGATCTTTGCCGCACCGCAGAGAAGTATATCGGAAGAGATGGTGTGGTCGCGCTCATTGATTCTCTTGCCGATATGGATGTGACATATGATAAGTATCCCGGGAATAGTGATTATTTGCTACGGCTTAGAGAAGATCTGATAGATATTATATCGGACAACTAAATCCACGTACTTGACATATTTTTCATATAATGTTATAATAAAGAGTAAATGTTTTGTCCGCCAAAATGGCGGCGTGGAGGTAAAAAATATGAAGTGGACATCACTTAACGATCTTCGCGAGAAATATCTTGCGTTCTTTGAGAGCAAGGGGCATCTTCGTCTGCCCTCTTATCCGCTCGTTCCGATAAATGACAAATCGCTTCTTCTTATCAACTCGGGTATGGCGCCCATGAAGAAATTTTTTACAGGTGAGGAGATC
>CAYZHW010000154.1:0-3905 GCA_964478105.1 uncultured Lachnospiraceae bacterium
TGTAACCTTCTGGGGGATAGTTGTGATATCGAATCCCTCAACATTGTCGATACCGTCGAAACCGTCGCAACCGTAGTAAACAGCGTCTGCAGCGATGATGTCCTTAGCCTGGATCATAAAGATGGATGCAGGCTCATAGTATGTGGGCATAAAGATGAACTTGCAGGACTTAAGTGTGTCTATCTGTGTAGCAAAGTCTGTCTTGTTTGCCTCTGTGAAGTTTGTCTCAACAACTGTCACAGATGCATCAAGATTAGCCTTGAACTGCTCGAAGATACCTGCAGAATATGCCTCGTCGGACTTATAGAAAGCACCGATAGTCTGGCCTGCAAAATTTGCGTTAACGAACTCAGCCGCAACCTTACCCTGGTTACCGTCTGCAAAGCACATCTGGTAGCCGTTGTCGAACTCGGGGATATCATCGCCCGAAGCCGAAGGTGTGAGGAAGAATACGTTGTCATCCTTTGCAAGGTTCTTGAACTCGAGGCCGGGGCCTGTTGTTACAGTACCGAGAGAGAGCTGCATACCACCCTCATAAAGAGCAGAGTAGTTTGTAGCGATCTTTGTGGGGTCGTGCATATCGTCTGTTACGACAAGCTTGAACATTACGCCGTTAAGACCGCCTGCAGCGTTGATCTCGTCAACAGCCATCTGGGCAGAGTTCTTAACTGCATTACCGTACATAGCAGCGCCGCCTGTGAGAGGTCCGGATACGCCGATTACGTACTCTGTGTTATTCTCTGCGTAGTTTACCTCTGCGCAAGAAGCGAACATAGCGAGGCAAAGTACTGCAATGAGAACAAGGGACAATACTTTTTTCATTGTTGTTTTCCTCCATTGAAAAATACATATTAAGCCATTTTAGCCTATACGATATAGTTTACTCCTATTTAGCCAAAATGTCAATATAAAGGTCGAAAAATATTTAATTTATGACAGAAAATTTCTCGTTTATCAAGATTTCGATATGCTCTGCAAGCGCCTTGTGCTCATTTTTTTCAAGAGTCGGGTCGTCATCAAGTACCGACTGCGCCGCTTCGCTCGCCGCGCGCAGGAGCTCAGCATCATCACATATGTTGGCAAGGCGGAACTTGAGCCCGCCGTGCTGGCGTACCTCTTCCCCGCCGTATGTGGCAAAGAAATCACCGGGACCGCGAAGCTCGAGGTCCTTTTCGGCGATCGAGTATCCGTCATACATCGTGCGCATTGTCTCAAGGCGTTTTTTTGCCTTTTCAGTCTTAGACTCCGACACGAGTACGCAGTACGATTTGCGTTTTCCGCGCCCGACTCTTCCCCTCAGCTGATGAAGCTGCGAGAGTCCGAAGCGCTCGGCATTCTCGACTATCATAAGGGTAGCATTCGGCACATTTACGCCGACCTCGATAACGGTAGTCGAAACAAGTATTTTTATTCTTCCTTCCGAAAAATCACGCATGACCGAGTCCTTTTCGGAACTCTTCATCTTACCGTGAACAAATCCCACCTCGTATTCGGGAAAAACATTTTCCGCAAGCTCTTTTGCATAAGATCTTGCCGCTTTTAATGGGGGCTCGGGTTCTTTTTCACCAAAAGATATCTCTATCTCGGATATCGGTATCTCACCGGACTCGTTCTCGTTTTCCTCGACCGCAGGACAGACGATATACACCTGACCGCCCTCTTCGATATTTTTTCGTATAAATCCGTTCAGTCTCTTTCGATATGCTTCGGTGACGGCAAAGGTATCTACTCTCTGCCTGCCGGGGGGCATCTCGTCAACAAGAGAGATATCAAGATCGCCGTACATAACAAGAGCAAGCGTACGCGG
Organism: uncultured Lachnospiraceae bacterium; assembly: GCA_964478105.1. Lineage (GTDB taxonomy): Bacteria > Bacillota > Clostridia > Oscillospirales > CAG-272 > CAYZHW01. The sequence continues at coordinate 1,808 of CAYZHW010000154.1, forward strand.
GATGGGGGTCGCGCTCATAACAAGTACGTGCGCACCCTCGTTCTTTTCGGAAAGCGCCGCCCTCTGCATAACCCCGAATCGGTGCTGCTCATCGGTAACGATAAGGCCGAGAGAAGCAAAATTCAACTTATCCTGCAAAAGCGCCTGAGTTCCTATAACGATATTGATCGTCCCGCTCTCAAGTCCCGCATATATCTTACGCTTCTCTGCCGCGCTTACTGCTCCTACCAGAAGTGCACAGGTCATACCAACAGACTCAAACATTGGCAAAAGATCCTTGTAATGCTGACGGGCGAGTATCTCGGTCGGAGCCATAAGCGCCGCTTGATATCCGTTTTTGACCGCCGCATACATAGCCGATGCCGCGCACACCGTCTTACCGCATCCGACGTCTCCGACGATGATACGGCTCATTGGGATCTTCTTGGACATATCCGCAAGCACCTCGCCTACGACCCTTTTTTGCGCACCGGTAAACTCATACGGCAAAAGTGAGACAAACGGAGTTATATCGGTATCTGTAACGGCGAACGCGGTCTCTTTCTTTCTCTTCTCGCCAAAATAACGCATAGCGAGCGAAAAATCAAAGAGTTCGTCAAAAACGAGTCTGCGCTTTGCCGTCATAAGTGCATCATAGCTCTCGGGCGCGTGTATGTTTTCAAGTGCATATTTGAGTATACACAATTTGTTTTCTTTTCTTATCTTTTCCGGAAGCGGATCGGATATCTGCATTCCTCTTATTGCTTCGGCAACCGCGCCCGAAACGAGCTTTTGCGTCAGTCCTTCGGTAAGCGGATAAAGCGCGAAGAAGGGTTTCAGCTCCTTGCCCTCGATATACGGCTCGAATGCGGGAGACGACAGTGCAAACCTGCGCCCGACACGTTCCGCTTTGCCGAAAAAGCGAAAGACACCGCCGATATGAAAGATATCCTTAAGGTAATTCTGATTAAAAAATGTGATCTCGCAAGAGCCGCTCTCATCAAACGCACGAAACTTTACAAGCGTCATACCGCGGCGTATCATTCTCACCGAAGGCTCTGTTGCGACCGTCAAAAGAAAGGCACATTTTTCCTCGGGCAAGGATTCCGAAAGCAGGCGTATATCCCCCCTGTTTTCGTAGGCGCGGGGAAAATGATATACAAGATCGCGCGTATTCTCTATACCAAGCCTTGCAAATGCGCGCGCACGTGTAGCGCCTATCCCCGAAAGAGATTTTACAGGTGCAATATTCTTCATTTTACCCCTCCTTTCTTGACATAAATATTATATATCTTTTACCAATTTGTGTCAACGCAAATTTTGCTTGACAATTTTTTTGAGATATGTTATCATAATAACAATATGAAACAAGCTGTGAAGAGGAGGAGTAGCAAAACTCCCCGATCCAAAGAGAGCGGACGGTGCTGAGAGATCCGCGGTCGGATTTTTGCGAAGGTAGCCTCGGAGCTTCCGGGTGAAAGTTTATAAACGAGTAGTTGCGGACGTGCTTCTCACGTTACAGAGAGAAAAGGATATTGTCCTTTGCTAAGTGTGCGCTTATGCGCAAAGTCAGGTGGTACCGCGTTCTCCACGTCCTGTTTTCGGATGTGGAGTTTTTTTATTTTAAGTTAATAATACAACATATATAAGGAGTGAACTAAAGTGAACAAAGAATTGCCAAAGAATTATAATCCTGCGGACTTTGAAGACCGCATATACGCCGAGTGGTGCAAAAACGGCTATTTTACACCCGATCCTTCGGATGGAAAGCCCGCATTCTCGGTCGTTATTCCGCCTCCCAACGTAACGGGACAGCTCCATATGGGACACGCTCTTGACGAGACCCTTCAGGACATTCTTGTCAGATACAAAAGAATGCAGGGATACAGTACCCTTTGGGTGCCCGGCACCGACCACGCGGGAATCGCAACACAGATAAAGGTCGAGGAGCAGCTTCGAGTAAACGAGGGGCTTACACGCTATGACCTCGGACGCGAAAAATTCCTTGAAAGAGTATGGGATTGGAAAGCAAAGTACGGCGGCAGGATCATCAGCCAACTCAAAAAGCTCGGCGCATCCTGCGATTGGACACGAGAGCGCTTTACAATGGACGAGGGAT
>CAYZHW010000155.1:0-3763 GCA_964478105.1 uncultured Lachnospiraceae bacterium
AGAGGTGATATTATGAGTAATATAAATATAGTTTTACTTGAGCCCGAGATACCGCAGAATACGGGCAATATCGCGCGCACCTGCGCCGCGACCGGCGCATCGCTTCATCTTATAAAGCCACTCGGATTTGAGATAGACGACAGAAAGCTCAAGCGTGCAGGGCTCGATTACTGGCACGAGCTTGATATTACATATTATGAGAATTTTGCGGATTTCAGAGAGAAGAATCCCGACGCCGAGCTTTACTTTTTCACAACCAAAGCACAGCACAATTATTCGGGTGTAAACTATCCCGAAAAGGTATACCTTATGTTCGGCAAAGAGACAAAAGGACTGCCCGAGGAGCTTCTTTTTGCCAATCCGGACAGATGCGTACGCATACCTATGAGGGACAAGCTCAGAAGTCTCAATCTCTCAAACTCCGCCGCTATCGCGGTATACGAAGTGCTCCGCCAGCGCGATTTTGAGGGACTTCGCGAAGATGGAGAATTAACAAAATACAGTTGGTGATAAAAAGGAGTTGCACAAAAGTGCAACCCCTTTTTCACATCTGCTTTTTTATTCTTTCAAGCGCGCCCTTTTCAAGCCGTGATACCTGCGCCTGCGAGATGCCTATCTCCTCGGCTATCTCCATCTGCGTCTTTCCTTTATAGAATCGCATTTTTATTATCGTACGTTCTCTCTCGGACAGACGCCGCATCGCTTCTCCAAGAGCTACATCCTCAAGCCAGATGTCGTCACTGCAGGAATAGTCACTTATCTGATCCATAAGATAGATCGAATCCCCGCCGTCATTGTAAACGGGCTCATAGAGCGACACGGGCTCTATTATCGCCTCGAGAGCATATACGACATTTTCCTTGGTCTCGTCAAGCTCGCGTGCGATCTCTTCAACAGTCGGCTCTCTTTCATTTGTTTTCGACAGTCTTTCCTTTACCTGCAGTGCGCGGTAAGCAAGATCGCGCACAGAGCGGCTGACACGGATGGTGTTGTTGTCACGCAGATATCTGCGCACTTCTCCGATTATCATCGGCACCGCATAGGTCGAAAACTTCACGTCAAGGTCGATATTAAAATTGTCGACTGCCTTTATAAGACCTATACATCCCACTTGAAATAGGTCGTCAAGGTTTTCGCCTCGGTTTGTGAAGCGCTGTATGATACTGAGCACAAGACGAAGATTTCCGTCGATAAGCTCCTTTCTCGCTTCCGCGTCCCCCTTTTTTGAACGCTTTAAAAGATCTCTTTTTTCTTCATCGGTAAGTGTCTTTAACTTTGATGTATTAACGCCGCATATTTCAACTTTATTGTAATACATAAGATTTTTACCTCAATACTTTTTTGACATTTAAAGTATTGACACAAATCTCATTTTCTTATACAATTTATAAATTGCATCATATTTCCAAAAGCGAAAAAAGTCGCATTTTTTGTGTAAAAAATTCAAAAAATCGCAATATTTTTGTGAATTTATATTGACTTTGCCGAAAAAAGAGGTATAATAGATTGTGTATGTTGTTATTATTGACGTAGGGGTGAATATATGGAAAAGACAAGCTTAATGAGCATTAAGCGCGAAAGTGTCAAAGCCATTTTCAAAGCGGTTGCCGAGGGCGACAATATCAGCCGTTCCGAGATCTCGGCAAAAACAGGACTTAGTCTGATGACGGTCGGAAAGGTCATTGACGCGCTGCTTGAGCTTGGTGTTGTCTGCCAGGTAAAAGAAAAGAAAAGTGCCGCCGGAAGAAAAGCGGGACTTATCAATCTCCAAAACGACACTTTTATGCTTATTATCGATCTTACATCCACCGATTTCTCAATGTCGATAGTTGACATAAAACTGGGCGTTATTGACAAGATGATATATTCATATAACACCAATTTTTATTTTGAAGAAAATCTCTTTATTTTCTTGAAAAACGTAAAGATATATCTTGGCCGCCGATTTGATATGGAAAAGCTTATCGGCACGGGCATCACTCTTCCCGGAAGATACGATGCTGAAAACGACAAGGTGATCTCCTCACGCATAGCCGAACTAAATAACATTAAGATTAAAGAGATTATCGAGGGCGCGCTTGATGTCAAGATATCCTTCTTTGAAGAAGATATAAAATCCGCCGCGCTTTCAAATATCAATTCCGTGAGCGGTGACGAGGGCGGTACCCTCTCATATGTCTACATAGGAAACGAAACGCTCAACGCGGTCACCATCACCGACGGACAGATACTGTACGGTGAGAGCGGCGGCGCGGGAAATATCAAAAAAATGCTCATAGACGGCACTAACAATTACGAGAGCGCACTGAGCGGCATTGATACTCTCGATGCATTTTTGCACGTTACATCGGTAGTTCTTTTCAATCTTGCTTTAGTCGTCGACCCGTCGATGATCATTCTTGAATGTGAAAAATTCAAGCTCAATTCGGATTCAATAGCAAGCTTGAAGGCATTGATGGAAAAATACAATACAGGCAGCACACATCCCCTTCCCGAGATCATTCTCAGCGAAGGCAACATCAAGCACTCGCACAGAGGAATTGCAATGAAGCTTCGCGAAAAGTGGCTTGAAAAGATAATCAAGTAAAAATAAGGAACGGTTTTAAAACCGTTCCTTTATTTTTTATGCCGCAGGACCGAGCACAACACTTGACGTGCCCGCGTCGTAATCGTATGCCGCGAGGTATTTCTTGAGTCTGACCAGATCCTTGTTGTCGACCACACCGTCACCCGTTGCATCAGCGCCGGAACCGATATCGACAGTTGATGCATCCGTGTCGTAATCGTACGCCGCAAGATATTTTTTGATACGTACAAGATCTTTGTTGTCTATGATTCCATCACCCGTCGCATCGCCGTAAATCATTGCAAGAGGCTTAAATACAAGTGTATATGTTCCTTTAGCAGTGTTCGCACCGGCATCGTAATCCCAGTAGTCGCCCTTTGTTATGGCGTTCCATTCGCTTTGCGTGCCTGTGAATATTATGCTTTCAAGCGATGTACAATCGGAAAACACTCTCATACCTATACTGGTAACACCGTAGGAGATATTAACGCTTACAAGCGACGTACAATCGGAAAACGCAGCATTACCTATACTGGTAACACTTGAAGGAATATTAATACTTGCAAGCGAAGCACAACCGTTAAACGCAGAATTACCTATGCTTGTAACGCCCGAAGAGATATTAATACTTGCAAGCGAAGCACAACCTTTAAACGCAGAATGACCTATGCTTATAACGCTTGAAGGGATATTAATACTTGCAAGCGAAGCACAACCGTTAAACGCAGAATTACCTATACTTGTAACACTTGAAGGAATATTAATACTTGCAAGCGAAGCACAACCGTAAAACGCAAAAAGACCTATGCTTGTAACGCCCGAAGGAATGTTAATGCTTACAAGCGACGTACAACCGTAAAACGCAGCATTACCTATACTTGTAACACCGTAGGAGATATTAACGCTTACAAGCGACGTACAACCGGAAAACGCAGAATCGCCCATACTTGTAACGCCCGAAGGTATATTAATACTTGCAAGCGACGTACAACCGGAAAACGCAGAATCGCCCATACTTGTAACGCCCGAAGGTATATTAATACTTGCAAGCGACGTACAATCTAAAAACGCATAATTACCTATACTGGTAACACTTGAAGGAATATTAATATTTGCAAGCGAAGCACAACCGGAAAACGCATAATCGCCCATACTTGTAACGCCCGAAGGTATATTAATACTTGCAAGCGACGTACA
>CAYZHW010000156.1:0-3874 GCA_964478105.1 uncultured Lachnospiraceae bacterium
CGGGGAGGAGTGCCAATGCCGCTGAGACGGAGACTAACCTTCATTTTCGGTTATCATATTTTTGAGTGTGACGCATCAAACACCGAGAAGCTATTGAACATTTTTATGCGTTACAGGATCATCTATTGGGGACTTCAAAAAAATGAAGAAAAATGCGTTTTTCGTGTGCTTTCAAAAGATGCCGAGAATCTGATCTCGCTTTGCGGAGCTGAGCGTATAGAGTTGAGATTGCTCCTTGTACGCGGACTTTTTCATATTCTCGGAAGATACAAAAAACGCGCGGGCCTTTTTGTCGGTGCGATCGTATTTGCGGCTACCGTTTATATCTCGGGTCTTTTTGTTTGGGAGATAAATATAACCGGCAAAACGAGCGTGCCGAGACGTGAGATAACAGAGCTTCTTGCCGCCCACGGACTTGAGGTCGGTTCATACATACCTTCGCTCGATCTTGATGCAATAAAAAACCGTGCTCTTATCGATTCGGATACACTTTCCTGGATGGCGGTCAATATAAACGGCACGAGTGTAAATATCGTGGTACGGGAGATAGAAGGGGAAAGCGAGGAGACTGCAAAAAAATCACCTGCTAATCTTGTAGCGATATGTGACGGGCAGATAGAGATGCTTGAAGTTTACGAAGGACAGCCGACAGTAAATGTGGGAGATGCGGTGCGCGCGGGCGAGCTTTTGGTCAGCGGTATCGTCGGAACGGATATCACCGATCCGCGTTATCTGCACGCCCAAGGCAAGATATGGGCAAGGACTACAAAGACCGTTCGAGTGGAGATCCCGCTCGAATATGAGAAAAAAGTCTATACAGGAGAGGTAAAACGGCAAAAAACAATAAAATTTTTTGCTAAAAACATAAATCTTTTCATAAACAGTGGAAATTTAAGTGAGAATTATGATAAAATAGAAAGAGAAGATCCGCTGACGTTCTTCGGGCGCTTTACCGTGCCTGTATCCATATTGACCGAAGAGTATCGCGAGTATACCTATCAGACCTTTAACCGCACCGAGACGGAGGCGGTCAAGCTTGCGTATGCTGAGCTTTCGCTTGCGGTAAACGATGCGCTTCGCGGTGCCGAGCTTTTGAAAAAAACGGTGACGGCGGGATTTTCGGATCAGTCATACGTTATCGAATGTGAGCTGTATTGTATAGAAGATATCGCGACGGTAGCGGAATTTGAAATAAATGAGGGGATCAAATGATTCAAAAAACAGTACCGACAATATCGACCGACCAGACCTCGATGATCTTCGGAAGTTTTGACGTGCACGCAAGACGACTTGAAAAGGAGTTTGGTGTGGAGATAGTCAACCGTGCTTACGACACCGATATCGGAGATAATATAATAGTTTCGGGGCAGAATGAGAGCGGCGTTGAAAATGCGGTGTACGTGATCGAATATCTTAAAAAGATGTCGGCGTATAACGACAGCATCTCCGAGCAGCTTGTTGATTATGCCATAGGAATGATATCGGACGGCAAGAAAAGCGAGCTTGAGAGCTTTGACGAGGATTGCATCTGCATCACCAGCCGAGGCAAGCCGATAAAGGCAAAGACGGTGGGACAAAAAAGATATGTCGATGCGATAAAGAAAAATACGATAGTACTCGGCGTGGGACCTGCGGGAACGGGAAAGACTTTCCTTGCCGTTGCAATGGCGTGCAAGGCGCTAAGAGAAAAGAAGATAAGCCGCATCGTGCTCACGCGTCCTGCGGTTGAGGCGGGCGAGAAGTTGGGATTCTTGCCGGGAGATCTGCAGAACAAGATCGACCCGTATCTGCGTCCGCTTTACGATTCGCTTTTTGAGATGATGGGAAGCGAGAATTATGCAAAGCATCTTGAGAGGGGGACGATAGAGATCGCGCCGCTCGCGTATATGCGCGGACGTACGCTTGACGATTCGTTTATTATTCTCGATGAGGCGCAGAACGCGACTCCCGAGCAGATGAAGATGTTTTTGACACGTCTCGGATACAACTCTAAGGCGATAGTCACGGGTGATCTCACACAGACCGACCTGCCTTCCGGCAAACGGAGCGGACTGTCCGAGGCTGTCAAAATACTGCAGAACATCGAAGACATCGCCATACACCATTTTACCGAGCGTGATGTCGTTCGTCACAAGCTCGTGCAAAGGATAATCCTTGCGTACGAAAAATACGAAAAAGAGAAGATAAACAACAGAGAAAAAACAAAATACAAATATATAAAAGCAAAGGATGACAGACAATGAAACTAAGAATATACTTTGATGACGGATATGACAGAGTAGGCTATTCGGTAAAAATGCTTGTAAGACGCGCGATAGAGGCAACTCTTGCATATGAAAAATTTGAAAAAGACACAGAGGTGTCGGTAAGTTTTACCGATAACGACGGCATCAGAGCAATAAACCGCGAATACCGCGATATCGACGCTCCGACCGACGTGCTCTCTTTTCCTATGCTCGATTTTGACGATATGGACAACACTTCTATCGGTGATATCGTTATCTCGCTTGAAAGAGCCGCTGAGCAGGCAGAGGAGTTCGGTCACAGCTTTGAGCGCGAGGTCGCGTTTTTGACAGTACATTCTGTACTTCACCTGCTCGGATACGACCATATGAACGAGGTCGACGAGACCGATATGCGCGCGCGCCAGCGTGAGGTAATGAAGGTAATGGGACTTGAGGTAGAAGTTTGAAAATAAATTTTCAAACACGGTTTTGCGGCTTTTGCCGCAAAAATCAGAGCGGCAATTTGCTGACGAAAACCAGCCCCAATTCCCAAAGAGAAAGGAAGCTTTTGCAAAAGCAAAAGCTATGGTCATAATAATGAAAAAAACAGGATTTATAGCTATAGTCGGACGCCCGAATGTCGGAAAATCGACACTTCTCAACGCCTTTATCGGCGAGAAGGTCGCTATCGTTTCAAGTAAGCCCCAGACGACAAGAAACAGAATAGTAGGTATCTGCACACAAGGCGAGAATCAGTTTGTCTTTCTCGACACACCGGGCATTCACAAACCCAAAAACTCGCTTGGAGACTATATGGTAAAGATCGCAAACAGCAGTATGTACGATGCAGATGCCGTCATACTTATCGTCGAGGCGAAAAAGCCCGTGACGAGCGTTGAACGCGAGATAATCGAATACCTCAAAAAGTCGGGGATGCCGTCTGTGCTCGTTATAAATAAGTGCGATCTTGCAAACGCGGCTGAGATAGCGGAAACTATAACAAAATACTCCGAACTTCACAGCTTTGATGCCTTTGTGCCGATCTCGGCGCAAAAGAAAAAGGGTGTTGATACTGTACTTTCCGAGTGCGAGAAGTTCCTCTCGGAAGGCGAGTGGATGTTCTCGGATGATATGATAACAGACCAGCCCGAGCGTCAGCTTGCGGCGGAGATCATACGTGAGAAGATTTTGCGTACGGTGGATAAAGAGATTCCGCACGGTGTTGCAGTCGTAATAGAGGAATACACCGAGGAGGACGGTTTGGTACGTATCCGTGCAGAGATATATTGCGAAAAAGCTTCCCATAAGGGTATTTTAGTCGGCAAAAACGGTGAAACACTTAAGCGTATTGGCAGCTACGCGCGAGAAGATTTGGAAAAAATGCTTGAAACGCGTGTATATCTCAACCTTTGGGTAAAGGTGAAAGAAAACTGGAGAGACAGCCAACGCGGTATTTTGAATTTCGGTTATACCGAGGAGTAAAAACAAAAGGGAGGTGAGAACTTTGCACGAATCGATCGACGGCGTAGTTGTACGCGTCCGCGACATGGGAGACCGCGACCGATATCTGTCGGTTCTCACCGCCGAAAAGGGACGTATCACACTGCTTTCCAAAGGAAGCCGCTCGATGCGCGGAGAGCAGATGTCGG
>CAYZHW010000157.1:0-3866 GCA_964478105.1 uncultured Lachnospiraceae bacterium
TTCATAGGGTTTACCTCCAAAATTTGATGTTATGGAAGTAATGTAAGCGTGGGTTGGGGGTGGTATCTTTAACTATGGGAAATCTCACGCTCCCACTTTGAGACCGCCTGTACACTCACACGTAGGTGATAGGCGAGTTGACGCTGCGTCATATTCTTTTCTGTTCGCAACCGTCTTATGTTGCGACCGAGTGGTGTTTCCATTGGTTGTGACCTCCTGTGATTTTATGGCCGCACACAGGATCTGCATAGTAAGAAATGCACTTCCGCGAAGGGAAGTGCATTTTTCTTACTATCACTCGCATATCACGCGATCAGCGTGAGATCGGCGAGCAATACGGCACACGGGGATAAAAACATATTGTTCGCCTCCTTTCGTTAAAAATCGATGGTACATACTCGCGGCATACCTGCAGAATATGCCGTTTTTTGTACGTTTTTATTGTAACATACAAGATCTGCCAGCGTCAAGGTGCAAGAAGTCAACTTGTGGTTGATATACTCACTCAACGCTCTTGCCTTTGGGCAGGGTATCGCGCGCAATAGACCATATGTGCTGGCGCTGTGCATTGTGATAGGTGTCGGCAAGCTCTTTTGAGATTCCGCTTCCGCAGATGATATAGTCCTCTGTGACCTGAATGAAGGGGTCGACGAGGTGGTTTATCGCAACGCCGTCGGGTACTTTTGAGTATCTGCACTCAAAACGCCAAATGTCACCGATGTATTCCCAATTCTTTCCGTCGGTAGAGTAGGCGAGGCAGAGTTGTGTACGATTCTCCGTGAGGTAGTTCCCGGGGTGAAGCTCGTCTTTTAACCACAGCATCCAATACGTGGTGTCGGTGGGACCGTACGGGTCGCGTACAAACTGCATACTTGAGCGCGAAGAAATAAAGCCTTCAAGCTCGTGGATCTCGCTCCAGGTCACGCCGCCGTCTTTTGATTCGGAGTACATAATGTTTCCGAGATTGTTCCACGAACAGTACATACGAAGTGTTCCGTCATCACACTCGAGGATCTTATTCTCGGCAAAGTACATATTATCTTCGTTGCCGGGGAGCGTGTGCGATGCGTACTTTGAGCGTGTCCAGGTCTTTCCGTTGTCGTCCGAAAAGAAATACTCACAGAAATCGTATCGGTTCCCGTCGATGCTTTTTGCGTAATAGTTTATTGTATAGAAAAGACGTCCTGTGGTGGCCGATTGCGTGAGCTTGTCGTTCATATTCCCACTTCCGAGTCCTTCAATTTCGGGATGATCAACAGGAGCGATGATGCCGCCGTCTGTCCAGGATTTTCCGTCGTTGCTTGAAGTTCTTGAGACGTGGTATTGTTTGCCGTCGATAGTTTTGATGGTTATTTGCATCAGGTCACCGTTTATAAGTCTGAGCACTTGCAGATATGACGGACTGTCAACAAAAAGCTGTGTGCGTATCCAGGACTTGCCACCGTCAACAGAGGCAAATGCAGCTGAGTTTTTGTACTGATATATGAGCCTGCCGTCGGTTCGCTCTATAACAGTCCCGCCCTCGCGGTAGGTATCATCGGGAAGAATGGTGTGTTCTACATTGCGAAGCACCGTGCCTTCGCCCGACATAAGCGTGAGCGAAGTGTCGTCGACAGACAGAGCGACATTTTTTGCATACAGACCCGCACATCCGGGAGAGATGTGGTTGGAGCGCGCTTCGAGAATGCATTGCCCGTTGATCATAAGCATAATGTCTCTGCCGCGCGTCACAAGTGCGAGACGGTAATCGGTGTCGGGGCTGATTTCGGATCTTTTGCTTGCCGCGCGAATGATATAAAAATCAGGACCTTCGCGGAATTCAATGTACCATTCGCCTCGTGAAAAATCGTACCCTGCCTTGACATAGGCATCGTTCGCGGTATATCTGCATATAAGACCGAAGTCTGCGTTTTCACCCGCGCAGCTGTAATTTAAGGTAGCGACCTCACATACGTTCGATTCATATACGTGTATGTATGATACGGTCTCTTCTTTTGCTGTGACAGTATATTTTCCATCCGTGTAATTCCACAGGTCACCGCCGTTATCCTCGGTAAAATACCCGTCGTCAACTTCAAAATCCTCGGTCACGGTCACGGGGATTGCAACATTTTCGGGAACCTCGTACAGGTCATTTTGGTATATAAGGGAGTATTTTCCGTTAAGTCTGACATCGCTGTTTAAGGTTATGTTCTCGGGAACAGCGGGGATATCCTTGTAAAGATATGTACAAAGCAAGGTGTCTACCGCTTTGGCGAGTGTCGCGGGAACAACTGATGATATTACAAGACTGTTTCCGTTTACTTCGGCGCAAAAGGCATTGTAATCTGCCCCTTCGGCGCAAAGCGAAGCAATATATGAGTAAGATCTTTTGCGTGTTGATATTCCGACAAGTATCTCATATTCACTCTCGGGCGTGCTGTCGTCAGAGATCGGTACCGTGTGCCCTGTGAGTTTTTTTAGGTAATTCTGAAGCTCGTTTGCCGCTTCGGTCACGGCATTGGCGGGTGAGCTTCCCGTGATTATCCTGTACTTTTCGATACCGTTACCGTTTATTGTCAGGGCAGATTTTGACGTTGTTTTATCCGCCGGAGTGTCACCGTAATATTTGTACGCATCGGACGAGCTTTTGAAAAAAGCGAGCTCTTTTATCGCGATGTCACAATTCTCGTCGATACCCGTATATTCAAGAAAAACGTGCTGACCGCGTACAAGCCGGTCAAGAACTTCTCCGCCAATGGCGACGGGCTCGGAAAGTACCCATTCACCGCCCGATACGATTGTGTTCGGCGCGAGCGTGTAGGATTCATCGGAGTATGTGAGTTTTATCGTCGCCGCGAGAGTGTCGCTTGTGCGGTACATTACGCGCACATATCTGTATAACGCGGTCATTTTTTTATTTGTAAATTTTGGTGCAATGCGGTAAGCCGCGTATTTTGATGTCCCTTCATAAAGAAGCTTTACATGAGTGCTGTCTTTCTCCTTGACAAATTCGTGTTCTCCGTGAATGTTGTCGGTCGTCGAAACATATAATTTTGCGCCGCCGGTCAAAAGTTCTTTTTTGGATGTGAAGTCAAAGCGAGGCGGTTCATAGCCGATGGGACTACTTGCGGCATAGATCGTCAACGGAATAAATGCCGTAAGGCAAAGCGTAAGAACAAGTAACCAAAATTTTCTCATAAAAATCTCCTTGCTTTAGTCTTTTTATCATTATAACACGAAAAAAACTAAAAGTAAATAAGAATATGCCCCGAGCTTTCGGGGCATATTCTTAGTTTTCAAGTTGTTTTCCAAGGAAACTTGCGGCGGTCTGGATAAGCTTGGATTCGATATCTTCACCAAGATCCGTGCGTGTCTCGGAGCCGGGGCAGGCGACAGAGGCAACGCAACCGATGACATCGCCCTCGCTGATGATAGGCATCGCACAGCTTACATAGCAGGTGCTCGATTCATTATCTGTAACGGGCACACGCTCGTCACCGTTTTTGTAATTGTAGAGCATACGGCGCTCGATAAGCTCCTCAAGCTCGCTAGAGAGCTTCTTGTCGCCGTATTCCTTTTTTGATACGCCGGAGCAGGCGATGACCGCGTCGCGATCGCTGATAATGACCGCCATACCGCAGGTCTTGTGGAGTGTCTCGGCGTATTGCGAAGCAAAACCCGCAAGCTCGCCTATGGGTGAATACTTCTTGAAGATAACCTCGCCCTCGCGGTCGGTGTATATCTCAAGCGGGTCTCCCTCGCGGATGCGCATAGTCCTTCTTATTTCTTTGGGGATGACAACTCTTCCGAGGTCGTCGATCCGCCTAACTATTCCTGTTGCTTTCATATATAAATTCTCCTTTTAAATCAAATCTTGGTGTGGT
>CAYZHW010000158.1:0-804 GCA_964478105.1 uncultured Lachnospiraceae bacterium
TACAGATCGGCATCGTCTGTCTCAAGTACGACATAATATTCAAATTCATTCTCGCTGTAAGCAAGCGTTGCGCAGTCTATTCTGTGTACCTTCATCCCAAAGAACTCTGCCGCGGCACAGATATCGAGTATATTTATATTCTCGGACGGCACAAGACAGAATTCGAAATATCTGCCCGCAGTATCACGCGAAATGCGGCGTACGTGTTCTATTCCCTTTCTGACAAGAGCCAATGAAGTTGACTTCGAATCGTCGGGCAGCGATACGCTCGTCGTCAGCACGATCTTAAGCTCATTCAAGGCAAGAAGCTTATAAAAGCTCATAAGTTTACCATCGTCCGAGTTTTCGATGGGAAGTATGCAATACTCGCATTTTCCCGAGCTTACCTCTTCGCACAAAGTTGCAAAGCTGTCGTAATAAAGCGCCGACGGCTTTTGCAAGCAAGCTGAAAAACGCGCATATGCGGTATCGGTATAGTAATTTTTGATACAAGCGATCTTGTCCGAGGCAGACGGCGAGATGCTCTCTCCGTATTCCACAAAAAACTGCGAAACGGGTGGATTGTCATCCCTCTCGAGAATAAGCTTTTTTATCGCAAGAGAGAGCTCTGCAAGCTCGCTGTTATCGATCGTATCAAAGAAACGGGCAAGCGCGGCACGGTTTTCGCCGATCGTCTCGCAAGTCTCCCCTTCTCTTATTTGCAGGTACGCTTCTTTAATATTTTGAAGCCACTGCATATCAAGCAGATTCTCGTCATTTTCATCGTATCCCGACATACGAAAAAGCTCGTATGCCAGCTCATTT
>CAYZHW010000158.1:814-3846 GCA_964478105.1 uncultured Lachnospiraceae bacterium
TTTATATGTGCACATCTTATCTCGCACAGTTTAGATACGCGCGCATCGAGCGAGTTTATATTCTCGGCAACGATATCGAGCGCACCGACACCGTCGCTCTTATATCTCGGCATCGTGATACCTCATCAGAATCTTTCAAGCATATCAAAGCTATCGGCAAGAAAGGACTTGAGCTCATCCGCTCCGAGCTGTCTCCGGCTGATCAGTGCAAGCGTATATATCTGCTTTGCGACCGTCTTTGCCTTGTCGGGATCGGTATCCGAGAGAGAGGAGAGCCGAGAGATAAGCGAAGAGTTGGAATTCACAACAAGAGTCATATCCGTAGGGAATTTCGTCTCGTCCGTACCGCCCGCAAAAGCGTACATCTTCATCATATCTTCCATACGGCGGGATTCCTCGGAGATGTTAAGGATGACCGGCACTTTGGCGCTCTTGAGCTTCTCGAATTTTACATTCAGTTTCTCGTTGCCCGAAACATCTAAAAAGAGCTTCTTTATATCTTCATTCTCAGCCGCATCGCCCTCTTCCTTGAGTGAAGAAGCAACATCGGCGTCTACACGGACAAACTTCACGCCCGCTCTGTCCTGCTCGATAACGTTTATAAACTGTGTGTCTATCATACGGTCAAGCAATACGACCGATATGCCCTCGTCGGCAAACATCGAGATATACTGTGCTTGAGCGACCTTATCAGCGGCATAATATACCGTGTTCTCGTGCTTTTCCTTTGCACCTTCGAGATATTCGTCAAGCGTTACATATTTGCCGTCTGTACCTTCAAAAAGCACCGCTCCCTTTACTCTGTCGTAAAACTTGCGGTCACGAAGAGACGCATACTCAACAAAGGTCTTGAGATCTCTCCAAAGTCCTTCATATTTTTCACGCTCGGTGTTATAGAGCGAACACAGCTTGTCTGCGACCTTCTTTACGATATGAGCCGAGACCTTAGAAACATACGTATTGTTCTGCAGGTAGCTACGCGAAACGTTAAGCGGAAGCTCGGGACAGTCGAGCACGCCCTTGAGCATAAGCATATATTCGGGGATGACTTCCTTCATATTGTCGGCAACAAATACCTGATTGTAATAAAGCTTGACCTGTCCCTCAAGACTCTCAAATTCTGTATTAATCTTGGGAAAATAAAGTACGCCCTTGAAATTAAGCGGATAATCCGCATTAAGATGGATGTGGAAAAGCGGCTCCTTGTAATCGGCGAAAACTTTATGATAAAAGTCCGCATAATCCTTGTCCTCACACTCGGACGCAGGACGCTGCCAAAGCGGATTCGTATCGTTTATGGGGGTGTTATGCTTGTGGGAACAATGCTCGTCCTCACAATCGCACTCCTCTGCCTCTTCGTTTACAAAGTATATGTCTATAGGCATAAATGCGCAGTATTTATCGAGAATTGCACGTATCTTGTACTCATCAAGAAATTCCTTTTCGGATTCGGAGATATGCATTATGACAGATGTGCCGCGCTCCTCTTTTTCTGCATCGGTCTCTATCTCGTACTCGCCCGCCTCGTTGCACACCCATTTTACCGCGGGAGCACCGGTATATGACTTCGTTATTACCTCGACCGTGTCGCTGACCATAAACGAGGAATAAAATCCAAGTCCGAAATGACCGATAATGCCGTTTTTGTTTCCCTCTGCGGACTCGGTGTTCTCGTATTTCTGTATGAACTCGAGAGCGCCCGAAAGTGCTATCTGGCAAATGTAACGGCGCACTTCGTCCTCGCTCATACCGATACCGTTATCGGTAACCGTGAGTGTTCCCTCACTTTTGTTTAAGCTAACGGTTATCTTGAAATCGTCGTCAAGATCTCTCACTTCGCCAAGAGACGCAAGTCTCTTCAGTTTTGTTATCGCGTCCGATGCGTTGGATACGATCTCACGAAGGAAGATATCCTTCTCGGAATAGAGCCATCTTTTTATTATCGGGAAGATATGCTCGGTCTCGACCGAGATACCGCCCTTCTTTATATTTTCATCCATGGTATACGCCTCCAAGTTATATTATCTACATATTATTTTACTCCTTTTTGGGCTTTTAGTCAATATTTAACATCTATTTCTTCTCATAAAAGAAGACCCCATATGAAATGGGGTCTTAAATTTCACCTTATGATAGAGCAAAGCAGTTCTTTGAGTTCATCGGTACTTATTCCGTTTGCGTCGATATAATAATTGACATTTTGATATTCAAACTCGGCAATAAAATCATCCTTATCTCCGTAAGTCAATACCAGCACCGGCACGTCCTCAATTTCTGATAGCTTATAATTCTCTTCGGGTATAACGATGCAGCGTGCGGGTTTTCCGATAGAGGAAAGACCGATGCGCACCCTTCCGCTCTCTTTATTGTATTCTAAAAAGTAAGTATGCGGTATCATTTGCGATGTCCCGTCGTTTCCCACATAGGGAGTACGTGAGAGAGAAAAATCAGAAAATTCATACCCGCTTGGGATAAGGCTTGTAAATTCGGCGTACTCCATTCCGATTGCCGATGCAAATTCGTTTTTTGCCCAAGTCACCCCTTCTTTGTCAAGTTCTCTGTAACTTATCATATCTATATCCGCAGCGTATGACAAATAATCTTTTATATGGTTTACATTGAGTGAGAATTCGTATGTGGTCGTAAACGGTTTTTTCAATATCGGAACAAGCAGTACCGCGATACACAGGCACGCGGCAACCGTTCCCAATTTTATAAATGTGTGCTTCGCGCTCTTACGATATTCCATTGCCTCTTTTATGTGCCGCTCGCCTATCTCTCCGATAGCTTCGTACAGATTCTCTTTTGTCATAATTCAAATCCCCTTTCCAAAAGATAATTATGCAGTTTTGTACGTAATCTGTTAAGTGTCATCGACACCGCGCCTTCTTTCATACCGCACCGCAGGGCAATATTTGAAACGCTGTCGGTATACCAATACCGAA
This sequence comes from uncultured Lachnospiraceae bacterium, assembly GCA_964478105.1. Lineage (GTDB taxonomy): Bacteria > Bacillota > Clostridia > Oscillospirales > CAG-272 > CAYZHW01. The sequence continues at coordinate 3,760 of CAYZHW010000158.1, forward strand.
ATACAAAGATACTTTTCTTTTTCGGAGAAAGGGTGTCCAAAAAAGCATCGATCGCATCTGCAAGCTCACGCATCTCAAGCGTTCTTT
>CAYZHW010000159.1:0-3845 GCA_964478105.1 uncultured Lachnospiraceae bacterium
TATGACCCTCTGCTTGTAAGGCAGATGCTCTCCCAGCTGAGCTATGCTCCCATTTTGTCCGCCGTTTCTCAACGACGGATACTATTATATCACGGTCTTTTCCGTTTGTCAACACTTTTTTAAAAAAATTTTATTATTTTTTTGCGCTTTTAAAAAGCTTCTTTACGTCATCTTCGGTGAAGATATATTTCTTATCGCAGAACTGACAGCAGAGCTCAAGCTCGGGCGCTTTGCCCTCTGCCTTTTGCTCATCTATCATCGAGAGCACATCTTTTTCGCCGAGTGCGATAAGCGCCTTCTCGGTGCGGCTACGCTCGCAAGTACACTTATAGTCAACGTAAAGCTCGTCGAACACGTCATAAGGAATTCCCTCAAGCGCGATATCCGCGATCTCCTTGTTTGTAAGTCCCTTCTCAAAAAGGTGAGAAACGTTTGTAAGAAGAGCTGCATTCTTTTCAAGCTGTTCGACCGTCTCATTTGCGGCAAAGGGGAGAAGCTGGATAAACACACCGCCCGCAGCCTTGCAGGTAAGATCGGTATCGACAAGAACGCCGAGCGCACACACGGTCGGCACCTGCTCGCTCTGTGCATAATATGTCGCGATATCCTCCGCGATCTCTCCCGAGACGAGCTCGACCGAGCCCACATAGGGTTCTATATCTCCGACCTCGCGGATGATATTGAGCATACCTGCACCTACAGCACCGCCTACGTCAAGTTTGCCGTTAGGCTTAAGGGGCAGATCAACGTCAGGATTTTGGATATACCCGCGCACGTTGCCGTAATAATCGGAGACCGCCAGTACGCTTCCCGCAGGACCGTTTCCGCGCAGATTTACGGTAATGGTATTCTCCTTCTCGCCGAGCATACTTCCCATAATGGACGTAACAGTAAGAAGTCTGCCGAGGGTTGCGGTTGCAAGCGGAGTTGTATTATGATACTTTATTGCGGTATTGACTATATCTGTAGAATTCAGCACGTGTATTCTCGCGCTTCCGTCGCTTGTCATTGCGCGGAGCACGCTTGATTTTTTATTTTCCATTATTATGACCATAGCTTTTGCTTTTGCAAAAGCTTCCTTTCTCTTTGGGAATTGGGGCTGGTTTGCGGTAGCAAACTGCCGCTCTGCTTTTTGCGGCAAAAGCCACAAAACCGTGTTTGAAAATTTATTTTCAAACTTATATCCTTTCACTTTTTTGCGCGCGCGATCACATACCAGCGCTCGCTGTCCTCTTCGGGTTTTGAAAAATCATAATCAGCAACGATATCAAGAAGCTTGAATCCCGCCTTTTCAAGCTCGATCCTCAGCTTCTTTTCGCCAAACATCTTTTCTCTTTGGTGCTCATCAGAGCGGACGTATCTGCCGTTCTCATCCTCTTTGAATATGCTTATGTAAAAATCGCATATTCCCGTCTTGGGGTTAAAATAATTCTGCCAACCGCAGTACACCCCGCCGTCATCGGTCTCAATAATATAGGAATTATCGGCATAGACATTCTTGAATTTGTACGGTGTGTTCACGTCAAAAATAAACAGGCCGTCGGGATCAAGGTAATTGTGCACAGAAAAGAAGCACTCCGAGAGTCCCGTTGGTGTAGTAAGATAATTAACGCTGTCAAGGCAGGACACCACAGCCCCCACCGTTCCGTATAGTTCAAAATTCCGCATATCCTGGCGAAGGAACAAAACGCTCTTTCCCGCCGAACGCTCACACGCAACGGCGAGCATCTCTTCCGAGAGGTCGGCACCGATCATATCGTATCCGCGCTCTGCAAGCTCGCACGTCATAATGCCCGTACCGCACGCAAGGTCAAGCACGAGCGACGGCTTTTCCTTCATATATTTATCAAAGCAAGCCTCGATAAAATCCGCCCACGCCGCATAGTCTATTTCAGAATTGAGTGCATCGTAGACCGACGCAAGCTCACTGTACTGTTTTTCCACTTCTTTCTCCTTAATCACAAAGATCAAGCTCCGAGAAGACCTTATATATGTCTCCCGCGCCCATAACTATCACAACATCCCCGGGCTCAACATTCTCGCGAAGTTCTTTTGCGATCTTCTCAAATGAGTCGATGTGTTCTGCCTTCTCCCCCACAAGATCGGCAAGACGCGCCGACGAGATGCCGTAGGTGTTCTCTTCTCTTGCCGCGTAGATATCGGCAAATATAACTCTGTCCGCACTCTCGAACGAGGCAGCAAACTCTTCAAGAAGCTCTGCTGTTCTCGAATATGTGTGCGGCTGGTAAACGCACCAGACACGCTCATAATCCATCTTCGCCACGCCCGAAAGGGTGGATGCGACCTCGGTCGGATGATGGCCGTAATCATCGTAAACATCCGCTCCGTTTAATTTACCTTTAAATTCCATTCTGCGCTTAGCGCCGACAAAACTCTCAAGTCCCGCGACGATGCCGTCGGGATCAAGTCCGAGGCTGTGTGCGGCGGCAAATGCCGCGGTCGCGTTGTATACATTGTGCTCACCCGGCACCGACAGCTTAACGCGGCAAAGAAACTTCCCGTCACAAAGAATATCGAACTCGGGATGTCCGCATCTGTAGCTGACGTTGTACGCGCGGTACTTTGCGCTCGTGCTCTTGACGCCAAAGGATATCACCTTACCCGCATACGAGGATGCTATCTTTGCGACATTCTCATCGTCGAAATTGAGCACTGCGCATCTGTCGCCGTCAGAGAGAAGTGTTCTGCCGGCAAAATTCAGAAACGAATCGTTTATCTGATCCATACTGTGGAAATAATCCACGTGGTCCATTTCTATGTTAAGTACAACGGCAACGCTCGGATAAAAGGACAGAAACGAGTCCATATACTCGCAAGCCTCAAAGACAAAGTGCTCCTTAGCGCCTATTCTGTACGCACCGCCCATCTCGGGAAGTTCTGCCCCCGACATAACGGTGGGATCGGCGCCGCACGCCATAAACACGTGCGCAAGCATCGAGGTGCAGGTGCTCTTTCCGTGCATTCCGGACACACCTATTCTGTGGGCGTACCCCGTCATAATATACCCGAGAAAATCTGCTCGAGATATGCAGGGTATCCCCCTCTCGCCGGCACGGACAAATTCGGGATTGTCCTCACCGATAGCTACGGTGTAGACCACCGCGTCATAGTTCTCGACGTTCTCTCTTTTATGCTCATATATAACGTCGATACCGCTCTCTCTTAAACGCTCCGTGAGCGCGGTCTTTGTTCTGTCCGAGCCGCCGACGCGAAAGCCGAGTTCGTGAGATATATGTGCCAGTGAAGACATATTGATCCCACCGACACCGATAAAAAATATGCTCTTACAGTTTTTTAATTTATATGAGATATTGTTTGCTCCGAAATGAGTATTAGCTATTGACATTCGCAAATACTTCCTTTTTTCAAAATTAATACAAAAGAAAATCACCTATTTTTCATATTATACACCCTTTTTGTAAAAAAATAAATAATTAATTCATAAAATTATTCATTTTACACCGAATAATCTTAATATTTAGGTATTATAATATATTCAACACCAAAAAAAGGGCACACCAAAAAATAACAGCGGAGGAATTACACATGGAAATCACAGATGTTAAAGTAAGAAAAATTTTCGAGGACGGTCCGATGAAAGCTATCGTATCGGTCACATTTGACAGCCAGTTTGCAGTACACGACATCAAGGTAATCAACGCACGAGAAAAACTCTTTATAGTTATGCCCAGCAGAAAAAATCCCGACGGAACATACCGCGACATCGTTCACCCGATCAATGCGGCTTTTCGCGCTTCTCTTGAAGAGGCGGTCATCGACGCGTATAACGTTGCGCTCGAGACATACGACGAGAACGCCGAGGC
>CAYZHW010000160.1:0-3843 GCA_964478105.1 uncultured Lachnospiraceae bacterium
CGCCGCGATCTTCTCGGGAATGTTCTTTCCGCAAGCAATGTAGTCAAGGAAGAAAAGGGGCTTTGCACCGACGCAGATGATGTCATTCACACACATTGCAACCGCGTCTATGCCTATTGTGTCGTGCTTGTCCATCAGAATAGCAAGCTTTACCTTTGTGCCGCATCCGTCCGTACCGGAAACAAGCACAGGCTCTTCCATCCCTGCAACCAGAAGTCCGAAGCAACCGCCGAATCCACCGACATCGTCAAGACAACCTTCATTTTTTGTACGCGCGATGTGGGCCTTCATAAGCTCTACCGCTTTATATCCCGCAGTAATATCAACACCCGCGGCTTTATAACTTTCACTAAAGCTCTTCATAATAAATCAACCTTTCCAAAATAAGTTTATATTTTAACAGTCCTTTTATATCAGCCTTTGCCGTTCCAGCAATATGTACAAAGCTTGCAGGGCTCAAGTCCGATAGCCTTTATAATACCATCGAGCGACTGGAATTCAAGAGAAGCGAATTTCATTCTCTCACAGATCGTTTGTCTAAGCTTTTTACCGCGCTCGGTCGTACCGTCGCTGTACTCTTCGATATACTTTATTCCCTCTTCTCCTTCAAGCTCCTCGATTATGCGTCTGGCGATAAGATCCATATCGCTCCGGTTGCCCGAGAAGTTGAGGTATTTGCAGCTGTACATAAGCGGCGGGCAGGCAGATCTCATATGAACCGACTTCGCGCCGTTTTTATAAAGGAATTCGACAGTTTCTTTCAATTGAGTGCCTCTTACTATCGAATCGTCAACAAATAGCAGGCTTTTGTCCTCGATAAGATCGTGGATCGGTATCTGCTTCATCTTCGCGATCTTTATTCTCTCGCTCTGGTGAGAGGGCATAAAGCTTCTCGCCCAGGTAGGAGTATATTTTATGAATGGGCGGGCGAATGGCACACCGCTGGCGTTGGCATATCCAATAGCGTGCGGTGTTCCCGAATCGGGTACCCCGCTGACGTAATCAAGATCGGTCGCATTTTTGTTCTCTTTATCGTTTTGTGCCATTATCGAGCCGTTACGGTAACGCATTGTCTCTACGTTTATTCCTTCGTAACACGATGTAGGATATCCGTAATAACTCCAAAGGAAAGCGCATATCTTCATTTCCTTACCGGGTTTGGCAAGCACAGTAAGACTGTCGGCGGTAAGCTCGACTATCTCGCCGGGACCGAGTTCTTTTTCGTCCTCGTAACCGAGCTTCTGATATGCAAACGACTCAAATGATACCGCATACCCGTTTTCGTTCTTTCCTATGTGGATCGGCAATCTGCCAAACTTGTCTCTTGCGGCAATGAGGTTTCCGCCGTCCTTCAGAATAAGTATGGATGCCGTTCCGTCGATAACATCATTTGCAAACTTTATTCCCTCGGCGATGGTGTCTTTTTGGTTTATGAGTGCCGCAACAAGGTCGGTAGAATTGACCTTACCGTTCGTCATAACGCCGAAATGACCGCCGCGTGAGAGATATTTTTCAATAAGCTCTTCGGAATTGTTTATTTTTCCAACTGTTGCAATGGCATATGTTCCCGTCTTGCTTCTTATAAGAAGAGGCTGGGGATCCGAATCGCTTATAACGCCTATCGCCGAATTTCCCTTCATCTCGTCAAAGACGTTATCAAACTTTGTTCTGAAATTTGTGTTTTGTATATTGTGGATATCTCTTTGCAGTCCTATCTCGGCATCGTATGCCGCCATTCCTCCGCGGCGTGTACCGAGATGGGAGTGGTAGTCCGTACCGAAAAATGCATCCGAGATAGCTTCCTGTTTGCTAACTGCTCCAAAAAAGCCGCCCATAGTTCCTCCGTTTTTTTGCGAGATTTATTATGCGTTGTATTTTGCCGATATTGCCGCGTTCTTTTCAAGAACCTTTGCTGTATTCTTCTTTCTTGCATCCTCAAGCTTTGCCGCAAGAGTCTGATCCTCTACGGCAAGTATCTGTATCGCAAGGAGTGCGGCGTTTGCTGCTCCGTCTATTGCAACAGTCGCAACAGGCATACCCGACGGCATCTGTACTGTCGATAGAAGCGCGTCAAGTCCGTCGAGAGTCGAAGACTTCACGGGAATACCTATGACGGGCAGAGTTGTGTTTGCTGCAAATGCACCTGCAAGATGCGCCGCCTTTCCTGCCGCTGCGATTATCGCACCGAAACCGTTTTTGCGCGCGTCAAGAGCAAACGCCCTTGCTTCTTCAGGGGTTCTGTGTGCAGAGTAAACGTGTACTTCGAAGGGTACCCCGTACTCTTTAAGTGTATTTATTGCGCTCTCAACGATCGGAAGATCGCTGTCGCTTCCCATAATGACGGCTACTTTTTTCATTATCAATACCTATCCTTTTTACTGTTTTTTTGCTTTTGTCTCACAATAGATGCATCTGTATACGCCGTTTTCTCTGTCTGTCAGCTTGAAAATGTGAGGCAGTTCCTGCTCTGTCGACGTGATGCAACGGGGATTGTCGCATTTTATAACATCGGTCACCTTATCGGGCAGTTCAAGATGGCATTTGTGATCGAGTGTACCGTTTTTGATGATGTTGATGGTGATGCCGGGATCGACGTATCCTATAACATCAAGATTAAGGTCGATAAGCTCGTCTATCTTTATGATATCTTTCTTGCCCATCTTGTTGCTTTTAACATTCTTTATTATGGCTACGGTATTCTCTACCGACGCGAGATTAAGTATGGAATAAAGCTTCATACTGTTTCCCGCTTTGATGTGATCTATTACGATACCGTTATTTATTTTTCCGATTATCATACCTCTACCCCCAAAAGCTTTAGGATAAGTGCCATTCTTATATACTTACCGTTGAGTACCTGCTTAAAATAGCAAGCTCTCTTGTCAGCGTCTACCGCAAGACTTATCTCGTTGACTCTGGGCAGCGGATGCATTATGCAAAGGTCTTGCTTTGCAGTGTTAAGTTTGTCAAGAGTAAGAATGTAGCTGTCTTTGAGGCGGAGATAATCTTCTTCATTGAAGAAACGCTCCCTCTGGACTCTTGTCATATAGAGAATATCAAGCTCGGGCATAACCTCAAGAAGATCTGTTGTCTGCTTGTAGGGAATGTTCTTTGCTTTAAGTACATCCTTTTTGATGTAGCTCGGAAGCTTGAGCTCTTCGGGCGAGATAAGTACGATCTTAATACCCGTGTATCGCGAGAGCGCGGAAATAAGAGAGTGTACCGTACGTCCGAATTTAAGGTCGCCGCAAAAGCCGACTGTAAGATCGTTAAACCTTCCCTTCTCGCGCCATATCGTGAGAAGGTCGGTGAGCGTCTGTGTAGGATGATTGTGTCCGCCGTCGCCCGCGTTAATCACGGGGATGGACGAATTGAGAGAGGCAACAAGCGGTGCGCCCTCCTTAGGATGTCTCATCGCCATTATATCTGCGTAACAGGACACCGTCTTTGCGGTATCGGCAATACTCTCTCCTTTTTTCGCAGAAGATGATTCCGCGCTTGAAACAGAGAGCACGTTTCCGCCGAGCTCATACATTGCTGACTCAAAAGAAAGGCGTGTACGAGTGGACGGTTCAAAGAAGAGGGTCGCGAGCTTTTTACCGTGGCAGGCCTCGGAATACTTTTTCGGGTTCGCTATTATATCCTCGGCAACGCCGATAAGCTCCTCGATCTCTTTTACGGAGAGATCCTGAATGTCTATAAGATGCTTCATCTTACCCCTCCGTTACGCTTTCGCGCCGTTGATCGCAAGATAATTCTTAATTCTGGTTACATTCTCTTCATTTGCGGGATCTTCTTCGAGGTACTCGATGATATCGTATACATCAACGATCGAGTATACAG
>CAYZHW010000161.1:0-3827 GCA_964478105.1 uncultured Lachnospiraceae bacterium
CGTTATCTTCGCTCAAAATCTCTCAAATTCCTCGTGGTTTCAAGTCCTTGAAAACCGTTTGGGAGCAATCCCACGTGGGTTCGAATCCCACACCCTCCGCCAAAAAGAAGAACGATATCTTTCGATGTCGTTCTTCTTTTTATTTCAAATATTCAATAACAGCGCCCAGGCGAGTCCATAATAGCTTAGGACGGCAACAAGATCGTTTATAGTTGTTATTAACGGTCCCGATGCGACTGCAGGGTCTATTTTCATACGATACAGACAGATAGGGATCACCGTACCCGTGAAGCCGGATATCGTCATAGCAAAACACATTGCCAACCCGACACACCCCGCCGCAGATATCACGAAAGCGGCGCCGTATGATGCAAATATCAACAAATAAACACTAACTATCAGAAATGATACCGCACCGAGAACGATACCGTTTAAAAGTGCAACCCGCACTTCTTTAATGATAGTGAGAAAATGATCCTTCCAGTCGCTTTCCTCGTTTGAGCTCAGAGCTCTTACAGTTACCGCAAGTGACTGTGTTCCTACGTTACCCGCCATACCGAGAATGAGTGACTGAAAAGAAACGATCATCGGCAAAGCATCCACAACGCTCTCAAAAAGACCAACTACAGCCGACACCGCAAGCCCCATAAACAGAAGCGCAACCAACCACGGAATTCTTTTCTTCATACTGGCGAAAAGCGTTTCATCGGGTTCTTCTTCGGCACTCAAGCCCGCGAACTTTGCAAAGTCCTCTTCCAGCTCTTCGTCGATAAGCTCGGTAATATCCTGCGATGTAATAACTCCGAGAAGTGTGCCGTTTTCTGAAGAAATTACGGGAATAAGATCTTCGGAATATCCGCGCATTCGCTCAATGTTTTCGGATATCATATCCTTATCATAAACGAACGGAAAGTTGGTAAAAATAAGTGTTTCAAGGTCAACGTCACTTCTTGCACTGATAAGATCTTTTAGACCGATAGCGCCGTAAAACTTTCCGTCCTCGCTTACCGCAAATATCGTATATATATTGTCATTTTCCCCTGCCTCGGCAACTAAAGTCTTCATTGCCGATTTAATAGTTTGATCCTTTTTTACAACGATAAAATCGGTGCTCATACGGCTTCCGAATTCATCATCATCATAAGAATCAAGAAGCTTGATCTCTTCTTTGACCTCAGAATCATCGATAAGCTCAAGAACCTCGATCCTCGTCTTTTCATCGAGGTCATCCAAAGCTTCAATAGCATCGTCAGCATCCATTTGCTCGATAATATCCGCCGCTTCTTCTGCTTCGAGCTCTGACAGATACTCACCTGCATCATCAAGGTAGGATATGATCTCCGACATTGCCGCGATTCCGAGAATGTCAAGAAGCTCGTCTCTTTCTTCGGGAGAAAGGTCCTCCAAAACGCTCGCTATGTCATTGTCGTGATACTCTTCAAGTAATAGCTTGATCTCTTTTTCATCACGCTTACTTTGGATAATATCAAGTATTTCCTGTCTGTAATCTCTTTCTTCAAGAGAAAAAGCGTTTCTTTCTTCCATATGATTCCCCCTTTTTTCTCGTTGCCTATATAGTTTACCACGAAAAAAGTTAATTTTTAATAAAAGCCACACTTTCCCCCAAAAAATTTTCGACATATAACAATTTTTCCTGCAAAAATAAAAAATCCCAATCGTAAGACTTAGATTTTTTGGCCGGGGCAGGAGGATTCGCTCTCGTCGCGACACCGCAAAGCCGAGAACTATTTCGGCTTTGCTACGCTCCTCGGTCAGCCGCGGCTCTGACAACACACTGTGTTGTCATTCACTACCGCTCTCCTTCGAATCCTCCCGTTGCTAATTCTGCCATAACAAAAAGGCCGCCTATCGCGGCCTTTTTGTTATGTGATAAACAGGTGAAAAGGTAAAAAACGAGGTAAAAGCGAACAAAAGGTCAACATCATTTCTTGCGCTTTTCTCTGGCCATAGCTATATGATCTTCCCAGTAATCTGCTTTCTCAATGTAGATTTCACACAGCTTTTCATAGGACGGTATTAAGAACACGAATAATTCTTCCAAAGCAATGCTTGTTTAATGTGCGGAGAACAAGCAGGGGTAACAAAAAGAATACCCCCCAACTGATGTCCAAAGCGTTGATGGCCCCTGTAAGAATTATACTTTCCTATGCATAATGATATTATAATGATAAAATAAAGGGTTGCAAGCATTGAAGAATATAGAATGATCAATGGAGCATTAAAATACTGTCAGCGTATCTTTTTCCCCTCAATATTCTTCGAATTATTTGCTTTCACGAGTTCACCGCATTTCAAGCGTTTGGGGCGTGAGTCATTGATTCAGGCAAGCAGGCTCGATAGTGTCCTGTCAAGGCTGCACGAGTACTCTAGCGGCGGGTTGGCGTTTGGTTCATAAGTTCTCTTTTTAATCAATATACGACACCAGCTGAAGATTCTTGATCTGCATGGTGTGGTCAAACGTGCCGATGGTCTCCCAACCCACGTTCATGCCGCCTATGTAAAGCTCGGACAGCTTGTCTGCCTTGAAGTACCCATCCTTTTCGCCATTTTTCAACATATCCTCCAGGTAGGGCTTGAGATCGATCTCTATGTGCACCCATTCTCCGCTTGTGTCGGGCTTTTTATTTGCGTACAGCGTGCGGCCGCTGTTTTCGTACACGTATTTGGAGCCGATCGAATATATCATCGCACCCGAAGTTGAGGGATTACCGTTGTCATATCCGATATAATGCTCTGTTTTGTCATAACGGTTGTCAAAAAGTTGCAGGCCAAACCAGCAAAAATCATTGGTCTCGGTTCCTCTGACGTAAAAATACATCAAAAACTGCGCTGCGCGCACCCAGTCACCGTCGATCGGAGTTTTTTCAAATTCAGTCATGCGGATGTCCATAGAAAGCACCATACGGTCCGCGTCGCACGACAGATACGTCCTCTCGTCCGCCGCAACGGACTTTAAAAAATCCCCCTGCTCGATCAAAAGATGCGGCCAATAATCGCCCTGTATTGCAGGCTTTCCCTGATAATACAGGCTTGTGTCAAGCTCAAAGGTCATAAGGTTCTGCTCGGGATCATATGAAAACGATCTGGCAACACCGTCAGTAATAGTAGTCGGTGCGCTATTTACGCGATTTTTCACAAGGCAAGGGCCCGAATCCCATTGTGCCAGCTGCCAGACGGGATTCTCTGCCGTGCCGCCGTAAAAATCGTGCGTATCCAGCACAGTAAACCGATCGCCGTTTGCATGATCCTTTTGCGAGATCAGCTGTATGCCGCCCTTGAAATCAAGATTAGGAATGATCTGCATGTGTTTTACCTCCTCGGGAATGGATTCCTCGGCCTCTGTCGTGCCATCCGTCGTGCTTGCCGCCTCGGTCGTTTCGGCCTGCGGAGTGTTAGACTCGTTTTCGTTACAGGATGCGAGCATAGACAGACAAACAGGCACAAGGAGAAGCAAGAGCATTGACTTAAGATGTTTCATATCTTCCTCCCATATGTTTTTCTTGGGCTATTATATCACAGCTTTGTCAAAATTTCAACCGTTTCACAGCCAAATCACGCCGAAGGCGTATCCGTTTGCGCGAAGCGCAACATCATTGATGCGAAGCATCACATCATTTGCCGAGGGCAACTTCATTTGCACCAACGGTGCAACATCGTTCATTTGTGCCGCAAGCGGACAATGATGTTCTCGCTACGCTCGAAATGATGTTGACCTTCGGTCAAATGATGTTGTGTCCTGCGGACACAAATGAAAAAATCCAAGTCTTTCGACTTGGATTTTTTGGCAGGGGCAGGAGGATTCGAAC
>CAYZHW010000162.1:0-3812 GCA_964478105.1 uncultured Lachnospiraceae bacterium
CGAACTCCGGACACCATGATTAAAAGTCATGTGCTCTACCTACTGAGCTAATGGGTCATAGGCACTTTTTCAAAAGTACCTATATATAATACCACAATGTGCAAAGTTTGTCAACACTTTTTTGAACAAGATTTTTGTTGTTTTTCGGATATATTATTGTCAAATTGGCAAAAACGATACTTAAAATTCTATTATTTCTATCTCTTCTTTTTCCTTTGATGCGACCGAGAGGGCGTATTTGCCGCCCAAGTTTCCATCAAACACTGTCGTATAGACATATGCCTGCGATCCTTTTCGCATATCGGCAAGCCCTCCGCCGAGGTATTTCGCCTTGCTTTCGTATTTTGTCCAAAGCTTGGTGAATTCTGCCGCGGCATCTTTTTTTTGCAGGGAAGAGAGATGTTCATTCTCTTCTTTTGAAAAATACTTTTTTGCTATGCGAAGGTTTGCTTTTTTTATTTCTTCCATATCTATTCCCACACGCGCGCTTTCGCCGATGCACAGTGCGGCTGCGGCGTATTCTTCTCCTGCGTGAGAGATGCTTATATCAAGGTTTTTTGCACCGAGGATATACGGCCTGCCTTGCTCGGTGTATGCGATCTCGTACGGGATAAGCTCAGGGGCGTGAGCTTTTATAAGTTTGTGCAGCGCGCATGCCGCCGCGGTCCGTGCCAGTGCGAGTCTGTGATTTTTATTTATATGCTCGGTCTGTGATTTTGGGAGCTCGGACGTAAGATCTTCGCATTTTTTATGTACATTTTCTATTCCGACGTATATCACTGCCCGTGCCCCCTTTATTATTTTTTCTGTGCGAACAGCCACTCGAATATCTCCGAGTCGGTCGCGCTGACCGTTCCTATTGCGTGGTTGTAGCCTGTCAGTCGTTTGAAGAAGATCTGCTCTCCGCCCGCGTCCTTTATTGCATTTACCATTTCTTCGGAGCCTGCAAAGGGCACGGTGGTGTCATCGTCGCTGTGTATTGTCCATATAGGGATGTTTTTAAGTATGTTTGCGGCATCTGTCGGGCCACCGCCGCACACGGGATAAACGCCCGCAAAAAGCTTAGAGTGTCTTGCGGCAAGATCCCACACGCCAAAGCCGCCCATAGACATTCCGTAAAGGTAATATCTGCTCTCGTCGGTCGAATATTCCTTTTGGATATCGTAAATGAGTGAAACAAGAGTCTTCATCGGGATGCTCTCGGGAGTTCCCTTAAGTGTGTAATTACCGTTTGCCCAGGGCTGGTTGACCCACTGCATTTTTTCCGGGCACTGGGGAATGAGCACGATGGTTTCATCCATTGGGACGTTTTCGTGGTTGAAGAAGTTGTACACAATATTGGAAACTGTCGCGGCGTTGTCACTTCCTCTGTGTCCCGCGCCGTGAAGGTATATGAAAACGGGATAGTCCTTGTTTTCATCGTAATTGGAGGGAAGATAGAGTCTGTAAGCCATAGTAATGCCGTATCTGCTCTCGTAGTAGTATTCTTCGCATATCTCTGCTGAAAATTCTTTTGTAACATTGCCGTTTTCGGCTTTCCAATAGTCGACATATGTAGTGGAGAACAGCTCCGATGAGCTGTATACGATATCATCGTCCGTGGTCAGTGTAAGTGTTCCGTTCTCTGTTTTGGAGAACACCTCACGTAGAAGATACTCACACAAATAATCGTAAGAAAGCGTGTTTGTTGCTGCGAGTGTGATCCTGTTTTCGGATATCTTCAGCATAAAGTCGCTTCGTGAACTAAGTGCGGACGTGTCGGAAACGCCCTCTATCTCACCCAGTGTTATAATCTTGTCGTTCTCGGGCGTTACCGTAATAATATTTTTGACGGGGATCTTTATGTTGCAGTTGCTGTATATCTTGTTCGAGAGATCGAACGCGTATTGGGCAAGGGAAACATCTTCGAAAACGATGGAATAATCGGTCGTGCCGCTCTCAAATATCTTGACCTCAACAGGCCCGGGTTCGGGCTCGGGTGCCTGCGTAGTCTCGGGAGCATGCGTGGTCTCGGGCAGAGCGGTTGTCTCGGCGCTCTCGGCGTTTGTCCTGCAAGCCGTACAAAAAATGATCGAGCAAAGCAATAAAATCAAAAGTGTATTTTTCATAAGGCATCTCCGAAGTCTGTTATTTTATAAGTTAAGTATATCATTTTTTTATGTAGGATGCAATAGTGACACAGGAGTTTCACACTTTTTGTCTTGACACCCTTTGCTACTGTATGGAACAAATGTTCGTGGTATAATCACACTCGTGAGGTGAGAAGGAAAAGCCTCACAGATCACGGTCGCGGATGCGAAAGAAAGGATGTGTATAAATGTGCGAAAACGATTGTGAAAACAAATTAAGCGCTCTTCCGATGGACGGAAGGACACTGTTGCTTCTGTTAAACGAATACATAAGGAGCTGTGAGAATGATGCAGGCGAAAAGCAGGGAGGAGCCCGTTTCCCGAACCTTGCCGGATTTTGCAGATATTGCTGCTTTGGTGCAAACGAGCTGAAATCCTTTGCACGCGAGTATCCTTGCGAGTATGACATTATGTGTTCTATATTTGAGGATGAGGCGCTTAATTCAAAGATCTCGGCAACTCTTGTCGGCGCTTATCTGAAGAATCATTTTGGATACGGCGAAAAGAGCGGAGAGCGCACAAAGGTCGAGAACGGAGACTTTAAGCTTATCTTTGAGCACGATATAGTTTCGGACGGGGAATGATATGGAACAAGTGTTGAAGATAAGCGGCGTTCCCAATCCCAAACAGAAGGCATTTTTTGCTTCGCGCACAAAGTATACCGCATACGGGGGAGCGCGCGGCGGGGGCAAGTCCTGGGCACTTCGCCGCAAGCTCGTAGGACTCTGCCTCAGATATCCCGGGATATCTTGTCTGATCGTCCGACGAAGCTATGCCGAGCTTCGTTCAAATCACGTCATTCCGATCATTCGCGAATACAAAGGTGCGATAAGCTACAACGAAGCCGAAAAGGCATTCACTTTCCCATCGGGGAGCAGGATAACGCTCGGATACTGTTCGAATGACCGTGATGCGCTCAGGTATCAGGGGCAGGAGTATGATATCATCGCCATCGATGAGGCAACACAGCTCTCGGAGAATCAGTTTTCGGTATTTAAGGCCTGCCTTAGAGGTGTAGGTGAATATCCGCGCCGTATGTATCTGACCTGCAACCCGGGCGGTGTCGGACACGCTTGGGTAAAACGCCTTTTCATAGACCGTGATTTCCGAGCAGGCGAATCTCCCTCGGACTATAGCTTTATAAGTGCTCTGGTGTATGATAACGATACACTCCTTGAGCGCGATCCCGAATACGTGGAGCAGCTTGAAAGTCTGCCGCCCAAGATGCGTGAGGCTTGGCTGCTTGGCCGCTGGGATGTTTTTGAAGGGCAGTTCTTCTCGGAATTTGATCCCGAGGTGCATACGCTTCAACCATTCGAGATACCCGATACGTGGACGAGATTTGTTGCCTTTGATTACGGCTTCGACCGTCTGGCTGCACTATGGCTCGCCGTTGATTTTGAAGAAAACATATACGTTTACCGGGAGCTTTGTGAATCGTCGCTGACGCTCTCTCAGGCTTCGGAGCGTATCGCTTCGGTGTGCAACGGGGAGAGGATAGAGTACGCCGTTGCCTCGCCCGATCTTTGGAACCGACGACAGGACAGCGGTCTTTCGGGCTTTGAGATAATGAGCAGAAATGCCGATATGCCCGTTCTCGTGCGCGCTGATGACAGACGCATTCCCGGGTGGAGAGTCGTGCGCGAATACCTCGGCTGCGAAGACGGTAAGCCGAAACTGAGG
>CAYZHW010000163.1:0-2377 GCA_964478105.1 uncultured Lachnospiraceae bacterium
GTCATTTAATAATATTTCTTCCAAGAGAATAACACCTCCTTATAGTCAAAGCGGAGCGGCATAAATGCCGCTCCGTTTTTTTGCTTTTTTAATGATGCAAATCAGTTCTCAGGCTTGGGAGCTTCAACAGGGCAAGCATCAGCGCAAGCGCCGCACTCTACGCACTGATCAGCGTCGATAACGTATTTGCCATCTTTTTCTGTGATGCAGCTAACGGGGCATTCGCTCTCGCAAGCGCCACAAGCGATGCAATCATCTGTGATCTTGTATGCCATGGGTATGTACCTCCATATATTAGTTTACTTTATTGTATCACATTTTTTGAAAAATGCAACTACTTTTTTAATACTTTTTTGAAAAAATCCTATTATTATTCAAGATTTTTCAATTCTTCGCTGTTATCGTCATTCTTTTCGGAGCGTTTTTTCTCGGGACGGCGCAGTACCTTTACCTTGTCGCGGTGATAGAATTTCGGCGCCTGATCGGGTTTGTCGGACAGACGCACACGGATCATACCCGCAAGAGGATTTGTCTCGGTCACGACACCTTCACCGTCCTCGGTGCTGACCACAGAGTCGAGCGGCGGAGTTTTTCTTATCTCTTCCTCATAAGTCTCGTGCTCATAGCGCAGGCAGCACATAAGGCGTCCGCACGTCCCCGATATCTTTGAGGAATTAAGAGAAAGATTTTGCTCCTTTGCCATCTTTATCGATACCTGAACAAAATCCGACAAAAAGCTTGCACAGCAGAGCGGTCTGCCGCAAACACCGAGACCGCCCATAAGCTTTGCCTCGTCGCGGATACCTATCTGACGAAGCTCTATTCTTGTGCGGAAGACCGACGCAAGATCTTTTACTAGCTCGCGGAAGTCGACACGTCCCGCCGAGGTGAAGTAGAAGAGGAGTTTGTTGTTGTCGAAGGTGTATTCGACTTCGACAAGCTTCATATCAAGCTTATGCTCTTCGATCTTCTTTATGCAGATGTCAAATGCTTCTTCTTCTTTTTTCTTGTTCTCGTTGAAATGAGCGATGTCTTCCTTTGTAGCTACGCGAAGCATATTGCGAAGAGGGGAGACGATCTCTTTTGCGCTTACGATCTTGTTGGGAACGACGACCTCTCCGAACTCAACTCCTCGTGCCGTTTCAACGATGGCAAATTCACCTTCCTTGGCGATATTGCCTGCGGGGGCGAAGTAATAGACCTTGCCCGCGCTCTTGAAGCGTATTCCCACTATCTCATATTCGGTGGGAGTGGCTTCTGTTTCATTTATTATCTCATTGTTTTCCATATATTACCCCATATCTGATTATCTTTTTTGAAGCTCGCAAAGAAGGTTTGCAAGCGTTATTTGCACATTTGCGTTTGCGGCAAGCGAATCTCTCGCGGCCGAGAGTGCGTCGGAAATAATGAATACCCACGACAGCGAAAATGCCTGCGCCAACTGTTCGGCTTCCCCGCGTGAGGCAAAAAAACAGGTGGGCGCGTCCGACGACCTTTTGCACACCGCGATGTCGCGCAAGGCGAGCAGAGCGAGTGAGAATATCTCGGACAGCTCGTCGCGTTTTTGAGGAAGGGAAGAAAGAAACGGAACGAGCGCCGCTTTGCTTCTTCTGTCACGGCAAAGCTCAATGAATTTTTTTACGGAGCCGCGGCGCGAGAGAAGCTGCTTTTGCGCTTTTGTGTCAAGAAACGAAAGTGCTGTTCCGATGCTTCCCGCCGAGCTTATGATTATCTCGGACAGCGCGTCGGGTGAGCTTTCGGCAAGTGTGTGCGCCTTCTTTGAGTTCTCCTTCAAATAACGCTCCATCTCGTCCTTGGGTACGGGATCCATAAAAAAGGTCTGTGCGCGGCTTTTGATGGTCTCAAGCAGAGCTGCGTTGTTTTCCGAAAGAAGCAAAAATACCACGTTTTTCGGCGGCTCCTCGAGTACCTTTAGAAGCGCATTCTGAGCCTGAGCTGTCATAAGGTGTGCTTCTTCGATGATGTATATTTTATTTTTTTGTTCGGTTGCCGAAACATACACGTCGCTCTGGAGATCTCTTATCTTATCCACTCCGACGGTCGCCTTGTCTTCTTTGCTTATGTAGGTGACGTCTGTCGCATTGCCCGAGAGGATCTTGTCGCAGGACGGGCATATGCCGCAGGGAAGCGGGGAATTTTCGTCATATCTGCGTTCGCACTCGATAGCAGCAGAAATAAGCCTTGCCGCCGTGTGCTTGCCCATACCCTTTGCACCTGCAAGGATATATGCGTGCGAGAGCTTATCTTCGCGTATCTGAAGAGATATTATCTCAGCGAGCCGATCGTTGCATATCAGTTGTGAAAAAGCTTTTTTCATAATGCTCCGAATTAACAAAAATATTCATTATAAATTATA
>CAYZHW010000163.1:2387-3761 GCA_964478105.1 uncultured Lachnospiraceae bacterium
ATTATATCAAAATAAAAAAACAATGTCAATAGACCTGTTTACATATATAATTTCCGTCTCGGGAAAAATAGAGAAAAAGCAATTATACGGAGAGATATATGAAAAAAATAACGATAATGATTTTGTCGGCGGCAGTTGTTGCGATAACGGTACTTGGAACGCTGCTGGCGCTGACGATAAAGGATAAAAAATCCTTTGAGAGATATGTGTACGAGCGTGCGCACGTGCAGGCGTCCGATGCGGCAGAGAAGCTTGCCGCATCTCTTGACGCGGCACACGCAAGCTTTTTACCCTCGGATATCTCGGATGTGAAGCGCTACAGCGAACTTCTTGCGATAAAGCTATCCGAGCTTTCTCTTAACGGCGAGCGCACCGTGAAAATGCAAAGATACCTGTCCCTTGTGGGCGAAATATCGCAGAATTCGCTTCGCGTGATAGATGAGGGCGGACAGAGCGGCTTTTACCGTGACCTTTTTTTGAAATTTTCCGCATACGCACACAGGCTCGACGATGAGTTCTTGCCTGCCGTTGGCAAGGGGGACGAGTACGGTGTGCTTGATGATATCTTCCTTGATCTCGGCGAGATCTATTACGACGGGGTGTATTCGGACGAGACAAAGGGTGAGACCTTTTCGTTACTGAAAAATGCTTCCATTCTCACCGAGGATGAGGTGAAAGAGCAAGTGACCGACATTTTCGGCAAAAATGTAAAATTCAGCTCGACCTTTGTTCACTCCTTCCCGACCGTCTATAATTTTTCCTGCGAGAACGTTTCGCTTGATATCAGCCAGATGGGAGGATTTGTGCTCAGAATGTTATACGACCACCGCCCGACGGGAACGGAATGCACAGAGGAAGAAGCAAAGAAGGCAATGACCGATTTTCTTTCGGCACGCGGGCTTGATGAGCTCATTCTTATTGATTTTGTCCTGCGGGGCGATTATTTCGGGACCTTTGCTCCGATATGCTCGGATATTCTTTGCCTTTCCGAGTCTGTGAAGTTATGTGTCGGAAAAGATAACGGCGAGGTGATAGCGTATGATGCAGAGGACTATTATAAGTATCACAAAAAAGAAAGAGACACATCTGTCATCAACGTACCCGATGGTGCTAAGCTTGTGTATATGATCGCATCAAACGGACGCGAAACCCTTTGTTATGAACTTGACGGGGAGTATTACAACGCCGAGAACGGCAGACGTGAGACTAAAATTTATTAAATATCTTGTAAAAGGAAGAAAATTCTGTTATAATAATATTTTAGATAAGACTTGTAAACGAAAGGACGTTTATTATGGCAGAGAAAAAGAAATTTTATATTACTACTCCGATATACTATCCCAGTGACAAGCTTCATATCGGTCACACATACTG
>CAYZHW010000164.1:0-3753 GCA_964478105.1 uncultured Lachnospiraceae bacterium
GGCTCATGGAGCTGGAAGCCATTCAGGGCGAGCCGGTTCCCATCCGCGAAGAACCCGGTATGGCTACAAACATTCCGACTCACAACCTCTCTGAGGTCATAGACGCGACTCTGTTCCGTATGGACAACCCCGAGAGTACGGTCGAGGAGCTTATGGAATACATCAAGGGCCCTGACTTCCCCACAAAGGCGACCATCTACGGCACGCATGGAATAATTCAGGCGTACAAGACGGGACGCGGCCACGTAATGGTGCGTGCAAAGGCAGAGGTCGACGAAGAGCATCACCGCATCATCGTCACCGAGATCCCCTATCAAGTCAACAAATCTATGCTCGTCAAAGCGATAGCCGCTCTTCATAACGAAAAGCGCGTCGACGGCATCACCGACCTTCGCGACGAGTCGGGCCGTGACGGTATGCGTATCGTTATCGAGCACCGCCGCGACGTAAACGGACAGATCCTGTTAAATCAGCTTTACAAATATACACAGCTCCAGGACACCTGCGCGATGAATATGGTAGCGCTCGTGGGCGGCGAGCCGAAAACGCTCAGCCTTCCCGAGATCCTTGACTGCTACATAGGACACCAGAAGGACGTTATCACGCGCAGAACGCAGTACGATCTTGACAAGGCACTTGCTGAATCACACATCCTCGAGGGATACAAGATAGCCATAGACAACATAGACGAGGTCATCGCTATAATCAAGGCAAGCGAGAGCATCGGCGCGGCAAGAGCGGCACTTATGGAGAGATTCGGTCTTTCCGAAGCGCAGGCTCAGGCTATCGTCGATATGACGCTCGGCAAGCTCTCGGGACTTGAGAGAAAGAAGGTCGAGGACAGACTCGCAAAGCTTGCGCAGATCATAGGCGAGCTCAGAGGAATTCTTGCAGATCCCGAAAAGATCAAGAACATCATCAAAGATGAGATCACCGAGATAAAGCGCAAGTTCGGTGACGGACGACTCACAGAGATCGTACCCGCCGAGGACGACATTATGCTTGAGGATCTTATCGAGCGCCACGAGTGTGTCATCACGCTCACACACGCGGGCTATATCAAGCGCCGTCCCGCCGATTCCTACACGGCACAGCGCCGCGGCGGAAAGGGACTTATCGGAATGACGACCAAGGAAGAGGACTTTATCGAGAAGGTCATCTCGGTAAATTCGCACTCCTACCTCTTGATGTTCACCGATACGGGCAAGGTCTTTATGCGTAAGGCGTATATGATCCCCGAGGCGTCGAGAACAGCCAAAGGCTCGAACATCGTCAACATCCTTGAACTCGCACCGGGCGAGAAGGTCACTTCGATAATTTCCATTGCCGAGTTCAACGACACGGATTACCTCACGATGGTAACGCGCCGTGGCGTTATCAAGAGAACGAAGCTCTCAGAATACGAGTACCAGCGCAAGGGCGGAAAGCGTGCGCTCACGCTTGACGAGGGCGACGAGCTGCTCTTTGTCAAGTGCACGCAGGGAGATTGCCAGCTTATTATTGCTACGCGCGGCGGCCACGCGGTAAGATTTATCGAGAATGAGGCGCGCGAGATGGGCAGAACGGCACGCGGCGTTCGCGCGATCAAGCTCAAGGGAGATGACGTCGTTGTCGGCGTTGCGGTGATAGAAGAGGGCAAGAAGCTTATTACCGTCACCGAGGGCGGATACGGCAAGAGAACCGAGTTCGACGATTTCCGTCTGATGAAGAACAGAGGCGGAAGCGGTGTTACCTGCCACAACATCACCGAAAAGACGGGCAAGCTCGCGGGCATTGCTACCGTTGACGAAGAAAATGATATTATGATGATCACAAACGAGGGCGTCATTATCAGATGCGCCGTCGCAGAGATCCCGACATATTCACGTACAGCCGGCGGTGTTATCGTAATGCGTCTTGACGATGGCGCGTCGATCGTAAACTTCACCGCAGTAGATCCCGCAGAAGAGGAAGAAGAATAACAACGTTACGGGGGCGACCATTTTTAATAAAATAGGTCGCCCCCGTGCCCCCACCCAAAAACCCTTTTAGATCAAGGGTAGGGTACAGAGATGAAATTTGTGTACGGATATGATATTTGTTCGGAGATAAAAATATGAAGAAGATAACGATAGTTTTATTACTTGCAGCACTTACATTTACACTCTTTTCCTGCTACGGCAAGGGGCCCGAGGATGAGGTCCTGCTCGCACGCTTTGCCGAGCTTATACCCGCTTCGTATGAGATAAACGACATATTTTTCGGAGAAGGACTTCACACATACTCGCGCGAAGAATACGCCGAGGCTTATGAGATGACCGAGGGAGCCGACCCCGACTACGATTTTATCACCGCCGAAGCTAAATATCAGTCTATCGCCGCGATAAAGGAAGCGGCAGAAGCGGTCTACACGCTCGACTATCTCTCGGGCATATATGATCTTATATTTGTAGGATTTTACGACGAGGGGATCGGGCACATCCCCGCGCTCTACACCGAGGACGGCAACGGATTTGCCAAGCATAATGCGACCGAGCCCCAGATAAGCGAACAGAGGATGTTCGATGTGGCGAGCGCAAAGGTGCTTATGAAAAACAACAGATATGCTACCCTTGAGGTTAATACGACCCTCGGGGATACAAGCGAAACGGTGCGCATCAGACTCAAAAACCAGGACGGCACCTGGCTCTTGGACGATCCCACGTATTGACAATGGCGACCGATGGTCGCCGCTACGGAAAGATGTAAAACCACATTTGTAGCGGCGGGCACTGCCCGCCATTACAAGAGTTCTGCACCAATATTTCGACCATCGGCCGCACACAATCGGTTCGGTCTATGTCAATATCTTCTTGTAGCGGCGACCATCGGTCGCCACACAATCGGTTTGTACAGATATAATATCCGTGTAAAATCAAAAATGGCGGGCAATGCCCGCCGCTACAAGGATCTATGTCAATATCTTCTTGTAGCGGCGACCATCGGTCGCCATACAAACGGTTCGTACAGATATAATATCCGTGCGAATGAAAAATGGATGTGCGACGGTCGCCTTTGACACGAGCGTTCCAAAAAGCGAAAATTTGTTCGCATTTTTGCCAAAACCTATTGCAAAAGACCAAATTTTGTAGTATAATCAAAGACAGAAAATTTGTTCGCATCTTATCAATGACGAAAGGTAAATAAAAAAATGAAGAAAAATGCTAAAGGAAATCCCCTTATGGTCTCTGCCGACGCTGACAAGGCGGCAAAGAAAAAGGCGCTTGAAACTGCAATTGCACAGCTCGAGCGCGATTTCGGACAGGGCACGATAATGAAGCTCGGTGAGAACGCGAAGATGAAGGTCGAAGCTGTCACAACAGGCTCGCTCACTCTTGACCTCGCGCTCGGTATCGGCGGAATCCCGCGCGGAAGGATCGTTGAGATATACGGCCCCGAGTCCTCGGGTAAGACTACTGTCGCGCTTCATTGCGTTGCAGAGATGCAGAAGATAGGCGGCGAGGCGGCATTTGTTGACGCAGAGCACGCGCTCGACCCCGTGTACGCAAAAGCGCTCGGTGTCGATATAGACAACCTGCTCGTTTCCCAGCCCGACAGCGGTGAGCAGGCACTCGAGATCACAGAGGCGCTCGTTCGCTCGGGCGCGATCGACATTGTCGTAATCGACTCTGTCGCGGCTCTCGTTCCCCAGCAGGAGATCGAGGGAGATATGGGTTCGTCCCACGTGGGACTTCAGGCTCGCCTTATGTCGCAGGCGCTGCGCAAGCTCTCGTC
>CAYZHW010000165.1:0-3743 GCA_964478105.1 uncultured Lachnospiraceae bacterium
TATGACAATCTGAGCTTTTTTGTTTTTTCAAAAAAAATACAGTACCGTGTTTTTGCGCACGGTACTGTATTTTTTATTTTTCCTATTGACAAGAAACTGTATTACTCGTATAATACAGTTAGAGAGGTGATAGAATGCCGTCTTACACAAGAGATATGCTCAACGACCGTGAGCCCGTATATCTGCAGATTATAAAAAAGATAAAGAGCGACATCGTCGCAAAAAAGCTCAAAAACGGGGACGCAGTACCCAGCCGACGCGAGCTTGCCGTCTCGCTTGAGATAAATCCGAACACGGTGCAAAAAGCCTACAAAATGCTTGAGGACGAGGGCATACTTGTCACCGAGCACAACTCAAAGAGTCTTGTTTCGGTCGATGAAACACGGCTCAAAAAAATCAAAAACGACCTTGCGCACGAGTCTGCCGCGATATTTGCCGACGCTATGCGTGAGATGAATATGACAAAAGAGGAAGCAATGGCGCTTCTTAATACTGTATGGAGGGACAACGAATGAAAAGAAAGCTTATTTTTACCGAATACGTTATGCGTGACATTCTTATATACGGACTTCTTATCGGTATCATCTTTTTCGCAGTCGAGCAATTCTCTTTTATGCTCAGTTTTTCACCGGGAGCAAATCTCCGTTTTGAAAACGAGCTCGACGAGGCGAATTTCAGAATAATATTTATCTCTGCGCTAATACTCACTATGGCGGCGTTCGTTTGGTGTATAGTGCGCAGATTTATCGGTTCAAAAGGGATATACGGACTTTGCATGATGCCGGTCCCGACACTCTGGCTGTGGGCATCCTGGCTTGCGGCGGGAATTACGGCGGTACTCATCCTCATACTTTTCCGCTACCTAAGCGTAGTTTGCGCACACGCACAGTACGTGTACGGCATCGAGCGCTATATTGCCGAGCAATTATCGTATGGCTATGCTACAACAGCATCGGTCGAGAACAACGCGCTCTTCACGGCATTTCTCCGCTGTGATTTTCTTCGCATCTTCCTTCCCTACACCTTCACGCACGGCGCGATGCTCTTTTTTGTGATATTCTCGCTGCCCGCGCTCACGCTCCGCTTCTCGCTCTCGATATTTGCAAAAAAGCTCGTCTCGGGCTGTATCCTCGCGGTGCTCTGGATACTCTTCTTCATTCTGTTTGCAGAAATGAACTTCTTGGGTCTTGCGGGACTTGTGACGGTGTCGGTATGGGCATTTCTCTCTTCAAAGAATATGGTAAAATTCGGCCAAATGTTATAAAGGAGGACAAAAATGAAAAAGAAGCTTTACATATGGCTTACCGCCCTTATTATCTTCATTGGCGCGTTTGCCCTGTCTGTATCTCTCTTTTTTGATCTGGGGAACTCTTTTGAGATCACATTTGCCGCCGACAAGGATGTATTTTCGGGCATTTCGGTCGATGTTGAAGTCTTCAACGAAAGCGACGCATACAGCCTTTGCGCGACCTTGTCTGCAGGTGAGGCCGCAAAGGCGACACTGAAATATGATGACAGCTACTACGATCATTACCACTTTCCGCACGAGCACGAAAGCGACGCAGACGGACTTGATCTTTCCTATATCAATGTTAGAAAGCTCGTTCTTGCAAAAGACCGAAGCATCCTTCTTTACCGCGTTTTCGACGGTGTGCCCATAGTTGTAAGTGAAGACGGGGAAAAAAGGGTATATATACAGACCTATGACAAGAATGTAAAAACGCTCATTGACATCTGCGACGTATATATCGAAAACAGAAGTAATGACACCCCGGCAATAGATTATTCAAACGGAATTGCCTGCGTTAAGGTAAGCTCCCGCCTCTCCTTCAAGGAGGGCGAATATTGGATGGACTACTCATACCGCGCTGTAGATATGAAGGGGCACTCTCTTGCCGCATACGGCGATGTGGCCGACAAAATATTCGACCGCGTCGATTTCATATTCTCTCCCGCATTTACCGTGCAGGAAATATTCGACATTTTGTGGCGGGACGGCATACTATACATCGTTGACAACGCCAACTGCAAGACCGCCGAATACGGCGATATCAGTGCAGTACCCGTCATCTCGGCTATAACTGAAAACGGACCTCTTGCAATGGGAGAGCCTCTCTTTACAAGCAATTTCGCTCCGAGCGAGAGTCAATATATCAAGGTCAGCTTCACAAACACGAAAGGCGGTGAATGATTTGAAAAAATACAGATTCCTTTTTCCGATAATCGCGATCCTTCTCGTTATCATCATCTTCACCCTCTCCATCGCCTCGCTCTATGGCGCATCCGATAGCTCACATATTACCTTTATAAACCGTGACGGGCTTTTTTCGGGAATTGATGTGCGTCTTGAGATGTATGACAGTGATGACCAATACAGCCTCACAGCGGAAGTTTCCGCGGGCACGACGGCATCTCCCGTTTTCAAATACGGCGACAGATACAGAGACCACTACAGCTACGAATACCGCTATGACCGCTATTACAGAGGGGACGCCGTGGTTATGGCGGGATACTCCTTTGATGTCCCCGAAGATCAACAAAAGATCGCGACATTAGGCGGTGACAGTTATTCGAGCTCGGTGCAATACCCCGACGGCACGGTCGAAACAAAGACCTACCGAGATCCCTACTACGAGGTCGAGCGTGTATATATCTCCCGCTCGCTCTACGCCGGAGAACCATATCTTGAAAAAAGAATATACACAGGCGAACCTGTGCTCCTTGAATCGAACAAGGATCTTAAAATTTTCGTCGGCGGCGGCAGCAACAGCGATCCGTACGAGCCCGCATACATCGAGCTTTCGGTAAACGGCGGCAACAAGACCCGTATATCGCGCGTGTCGGAAGGAAACTGGTACTGGTCGGACAGCGATGGAAATGTATGGTTTATCGACTGTCTTGAAGAGACCTATTTCAAAGAAAGCTCGATCCATCACTTCAAAAAGACGGGCGAGGGCGAGGACGATTATGAATACAGCAAGGTGGCAGATATCACGCTTGCAAGCAACAGAAAGATAGTTGACTACCGCGCATATGCGAACAGCTCGCTTATCGTAAGCGAAGATGAGGCGGGCGTAAAACATATCACGACCTGCGACCATAGAACGGGCGAACTTTATGAGATATGCAGTGTCGATGCAAAATCGGATGACAGAATAGCGATAGGATACTCAAACGGCGTGGCATGTGTAAGATTCGCAAGCTCGGAGTATTACTATTACGACACGATCGATCGTTCAAACAGAGTGCTGTCGGATATAATCTACCGCGCCGTCGACCTTTCCTCTCACACTCTTTGCGCATACGGGGAGACAGAGGACCTTGTTACAAACAGTGTCTACGGCAATGCCTATTACGAGAATAGCGACGATATTATGGATATACTGTGGCGCGATGGCAAGCTCTATGTAATAGACACATCAAGCGCGCACACTTCAGGCCCTTCCGATATATCGGATATCCCCGTAATATCGGTTATGGACAAAAACGGTCCGATCCTGATGGCTTACCGTTTTCTTTCGGTAAATTATCCCGAGAACGGCGGGCAGAACGTAATTACCAAATTTGTGAAATAAGGGGGGCAGAATTATGATAAAGACCCTTTGGCTAAAGAAAATATACGACACGACGGGCGAGGGGCTCGCCTCGCTTGACATAGCGATCCCCGACGGGCAGATAGTAGGCATTCTCGGAGAGAACGGCGCGGGAAAAACGACGCTCTTAAAACTGCTTGCAGGTATTAT
>CAYZHW010000166.1:0-3743 GCA_964478105.1 uncultured Lachnospiraceae bacterium
GAGTATCGCCGCCTTCTGCCCGGGAAGCTCCTTCAGTGATGAAAAATACATACAGTAGGTTACACCCGTATGAATAAAACCGACTGTAAGAAGCGACGCCCATCCGATGCCGTCCAAGCCCGAGAGGTTGATTCCGCTCGTAAGCGCAACATACGGTATAAGTACGATTATAGCGGAGAGAAACTGTAAAAGCGTGCGGTGTATTCCGTCAACGTTCTTGATAAATTTATTAAGAAGTATCACCGTGGCATACAAGCAAGCCGCGCCAAGTCCAAAAAGTATACCGACAAAGTGGTTGTTGCCCGCACCAAGGTCGCCTATTCCCGTAATAAGCACGATTCCGAGCGTTGACGCCGCAAAGCATATCATATCCTTCGCCTTCATTTTTTCGCGAAACAGTATGGGGCACGCGACGGTGACGATAACCGGTGCAAAATAATAACTGAGCGTCGCGACCGAGACGGTCGTGTATTTGTACGCCTCAAAAAGCAGTATCCAGTTAAACCCCATAGCTACTCCGGAAAGAATCAGGAGCGGTATGTCTTTTTTTATCTTTGAAAATGGTATTTTTTGCCCCGTCACCGTCAAAAACACGGCAATAAGCAACGCCGCAAGAACAGCGCGGTACAGCGCTATCTCGCCGGAGGAAAGAGAAATATTACGGACAAAAAGACCTATCGTGCCAAACACCGTCATCGAAATGACGAGCATCAGCTTTGCATCAAATAAACGTTTCATAGCATCTACGTGTCAAATTCACATTACAAACTGCAATACGCAAAACGCCGCATATACACAGAGCAAAACTATTCCCTGCCATCTGTACAGTTTGCCCTTGATAAGCGCGGGCAGGGTCAGAAATGCCATAACAAAAAGCATAACCGGAATATCAAGGATGAGCGACATATTTCCCGGGATCTTGAACGGAGAGAGCACAGTAGATATACCGCTGACAAGCACAAGATTAAAAAGATTTGCGCCGATAACATTGCCGAGTGAGAGCGCCCCGTGCCCTTTGACAAGAGAGGTAATAGCTGTCACAAGTTCGGGCAGTGATGTACCGAGAGCAACGAACGTAAGAGCAATAACAGACTCGGGAACACCGAGCTTTTCGGCAATAATCACACCGTTATCAACAAGCAAGTCGGCACCGATTGCGATAAGCGCAGCGCCCAACACCAAAAACAAAACATCTTTGATTATTTTCGATTTGCCTTCTTGTTCAGCATCGCTTGTATGCTCGACCGACTTTAGCGTATCTTCGTCAAGCGCCTGCTTTACGGAAAACACCACATAAGCCGCAAAAACGGCAAGTAATATTACTCCGATAACCCTTGTGAAACTTCCGAATGCGTAGGCTACAGCAGAATAAAACAGAGCTGAAGCAAAAAAGAAGCTCACGGGAATAATAAGTGCTTTTTTATATATTCTCGAAGGACGAATAGCAACGGTTATTGCCGCAATAAGCGATGTGTTGCATATGATTGAACCAATAGCGTTCCCATATGCAATCTCACCGTGTCCGCCGACGGCAGAGGTCGCAGACACCATTACTTCAGGCAATGTCGTTCCGATAGACACAACCGTTGCGCCTATAAGAAGCTCGGGAATACGAAATCTGTGTGCAATGCCCGTAGCACCGTCGACAAACCAGTCACCGCCTTTTATGAGAAGAACGAGACCGACTACAAACAAAATAACAGGTATAAGCATAAAACGACCTTCCTTTCACAATAATACATTTTACCACAAAAATCACCATATGTAAACAATAATCAAATAATCTTGCTTCTATTGACTTTATGTGCAGAAAGTGATACAATTCACAAGAAGGAAACGGTTTACTTAACGGAGGGAGAAATGAAGATCAGCAAGCAGGCTTTAAGTGCTATATATCTCGGAACACTTTGTTCCCTTTCGTATCTCGGTGTTTACATAGTGCGAAACGTTCTCAGCGCCGCAACCCCTGATATGATAGCATCAAACGGCTATACCGAAGCATATCTCGGCGAGGTCGCTTCGATGTTCTTTATTGTATATGCCGTCGGTCAGCTCATCAACGGTGTTATCGGAGACCGTATAAAAGCAAAATGGATGATAAGCTTCGGTCTGCTCTTTGCAGGTATATTCAACTTTGTATTCTGTAAGCTCATCGACTTCCGTCTTCCCGCTATGATCGCATACGGAATGATGGGATTTTTCCTCGCAATGATATACGGTCCTATGTCAAAGGTCGTTTCAGAGAGTATGAACCTTGTGTATGCGACCCGTTGTACGCTCGGGTTCACCTTTGCATCGTTTGTAGGTACACCTGCCGCAGGTATTTTTTCCTATTTTCTCGGTTGGCAGGACGTATTTACGGTCACTAGCATAGTTATTATTGTAATGGCTATAGCTTGCTTTGTCTGCTTTGAGATATTCGAGCGCAAGGGTATCGTAAAATATAATATGATAAGTGCAAAAAAAGAGAAGAAATCTTCCGAAAAAAAGAGTTTCAAGGATATTATCTCAATGCTGTACCGCCGCGAGATTGTAAAATATACCCTTGTTTCGGTAATCACGGGAATCGTTCGTACATCTGTCGTTTTCTGGCTTCCGACCTATATATCCCAAGCCCTCGGATTTGAGCCCAAGCAAGCAGCAGGACTGTACACCGCCGCAACACTTATCATCTCCTTTACCGCATTTATCGCAGTATTCGTATACTAAAAACTCGGCAGAAACAAAGGAAAGACCCTTCTTGTAATGTTCATCGCCGCTGTTCTCTGCTTCCTTGGCGTATACTTCATAAAAGAGCCCTACACCAACATAGTTCTTATGGTACTTGCCATTATGGCATCCAACGGAGCAACCACGATGCTATGGAGTTGCTACTGCCCGAGCTTAGCTGATACAGGACTCGTTTCGAGCGTAACCGGGTTTCTCGACTTTTTCTCATATATGGCAGCGGCCGTTGCAAATGTCCTTTTCGCGCACGCCGTTACCGATATAGGCTGGAGCAACCTTCTCCTTGTATGGACCGCAATAACTGTTGCCGGAGTCATCGTTTCCATCCCGTGGAAGGTAATATTTAAAAAGCAGGAAAAATGGATATGAAAAAGATAATACTCCTCGGCGACTCGATACGTATGGGTTATCAGACCTACGTTAAAGAGGAGCTTGAAGGCGAATACAAGGTCATATACTCAAAAGACAACGGCAGGTTCTCTGCCTTCACCCTTTGGCAACTCAACCAGCTCTTGAAGGAGCATAGCGACGTCGCGCTTGTCCATTGGAACAACGGATATTGGGATATGAACATCGAAGCTCCTATGAGAGAGCCGATGACTCCCATCGAGGACTACGTAAAAAATCTCCGACGCATCATAAAGCTCATCCGCGAAACTACGAATGCGAAGATAATCTTTGCAAACACCGTGCCCGTTCTTGAACGCGGTATGGCCCGTGATATCACGGGCATAGACACAGAGATATCAATGGACAACGAGTGGGTCATCGAATATAACCGTGCCGCAGAAGCGCTGATGAAAGAGGAAAACATCCCCGTAAATGACCTATACTCGCTATGTTTGGCACATCCCCACTACCATAAGTGTGACGACCCCTTGCACTTGAGCGAAAAGGGCTCCCGCGAATGTGCAAAACAGATAGCAAAAATGGCAAGAGAGATACTAGAATAATAAAAAACCTCATTCCATTAGGAATGAGGTTTTTTGGTGGAGACAACTGGAATCGAACCAGTG
>CAYZHW010000167.1:0-3732 GCA_964478105.1 uncultured Lachnospiraceae bacterium
ATATTCCGATCGTTTGCGGATCTGCTCGTGAGGCTCTTGAGTCCACAAGCACAGATATCAATGACCCTGTATATGCTCCTATCCTTGAGCTTATGGCACAGGTTGACTCTTACATTCCTACTCCTGACCGTAAGGCTGACCTCGACTTCCTTATGCCTGTAGAGGACGTGTTCTCCATCTCCGGACGTGGAACAGTTGCAACAGGTAGAGTTGAGCGTGGTACAGTTAAGGTTGGTGACGTTGTTGAAATCGTTGGTCTTTCTGACGAGAGCAAGAACACAACCGTTACCGGAGTTGAGATGTTCCACAAGCTTCTTCCTCAGGCAGAAGCAGGTGATAACATCGGTGCTCTTCTCCGTGGTATCGCTAAGAACGAGATCGAGCGTGGACAGGTTCTCTGCAAGCCCGGCTCCATCAACCCCCACACAAAGTTCGTTGGTCAGGTTTACGTTCTTACAGCAAAAGAGGGTGGACGTGAGAAGCCCTTCTTCGCTGGTTACAGACCTCAGTTCTACTTCAGAACAACAGACGTTACAGGTACAATCGGTCTCCCTGCAGACGTTGAGATGTGCCGCCCCGGCGATAACGTTGATATGACTGTTGAGCTTATCACACCTATCGCTATTGAAAAGGGACTTCGTTTCGCTATCCGTGAGGGTGGTAGAACAGTTGGTTCGGGCGTCGTTTCCGAGATCCTCGGCTAATTTATAAATTACCGACGATAACCTAAACAATAATTTCGATGCCGTACTGACACCGTGTGTAAGTACGGCATCGTTTTCTTAACCCAGATACTTGAATACAAAAATCTTTGGGGATTGGTGAAATTCCATATCGGCGGTACAGCCCGCGAACGCATTTTGCGCCGAACAGGTGAGATTCCTGTGCCGACGGTCAAAGTCCGGATGAAAGAAGATTACACTAAAAAGTGTGTCCCCCGAGAGCTCTCGGGGGATATTTCTTCTTCAAAAATATATTTTATTTTTTGGAGTTGATGTTATGGCAACTGTTACTAATGGAAACAAAACAAAAAAGATGGTCACTGTCGCAATGTTCTGCGCACTGGCCTATATATGCGTATTCATTTTCAGATTTAAGGTCTCGTTTTTGACCTTTGATGTAAAAGACGCCGTGATAACGATGGGCGCGATGTTCTGCGGACCACTCTCTGCTGTTGTGATATCACTTATCGTTTCGCTTATAGAGATGATAACCGTGAGCGA
This sequence comes from uncultured Lachnospiraceae bacterium, assembly GCA_964478105.1. Taxonomy (GTDB): domain Bacteria; phylum Bacillota; class Clostridia; order Oscillospirales; family CAG-272; genus CAYZHW01. The sequence continues at coordinate 1,224 of CAYZHW010000167.1, forward strand.
TACGGAGTTTTACGGTATGATAATGAACTTCCTGTCGTCGACCGCGTTCGCTCTTACAGCGAGTCTTATCTACAAATACAAGAGAAACATAAACGGCGCGATAATCGGACTCTTTTCAGCGGTCGCCGCGATGACGGGTGTTATGATGGCGGCAAACCTTGTAGTCACTCCGCTTTATATGGGAGTTACCTCTGCAGAAGTTGCAAAGTTGATCCCGACACTGCTTCTTCCTTTTAATTTTACTAAAGCACTTCTCAATATGGCGATAGTGCTTCTTGTCTATAAACCGATATCGAATGCCCTCAAACGCAGCCGACTTGTCGGAAAGGAAGTTGCCGCATACAATTTTGACATAAAAAGCGCGCTCACGCTCTGCCTTGGTGCGGTTCTGCTTCTTGTGAGCCTGCTTATATTTATACTTGCTCTTAACGGAGAAATCAATATTTTTGGGAGTATGAAGTGAAAAACATAATTTACGTTTTCTTAATATCAATGGTTCCGCTGATCGAGCTTCGCGGGGCAGTCCCCGTGGGAGCTATCGCGGGCATCCCGTGGTACATAAACTACCCCATATGCATAATCGGAAATATGCTTCCCGTGCCTATAATTTTGCTTTTCGTCAGTGCTGTGCTCAAATGGATGTCGACCTGTAAGGTGTCACTTTTTAACAAGGTCGCAAATTTTATTTACAAAAAGGCTGATAAGCACAAGGAAAAGATCGATGCGGGCGGCTTCTGGGGACTTATGCTCTTTGTGGGTATTCCGCTCCCCGGTACCGGTGCGTGGACGGGCGCGCTCGTTGCATCGCTGCTTGGAATGAAGAAGCGTCATTCGATTCCCGCTATCGCACTCGGTGTACTGATTGCCGGTGTTATTATGGGAGTTATAAGCTATATTTCGGTAGACGCTTTTAACGCATTGTTTTAAAGGAAGTGAACGGTATGAAACGTATTTTCAGTGGTTTTATAAAGAATATTCACTGGGCGTTTTATGCCGTTTTTCTTTTGGTCCAGGCGTTCGGGCACCGTTTTACAGTGCTTTTCGGAGACGATTATTATTACGCAAATTTCATACCGCAGGGATGGGATTATTTCGTAGAAGAGACCGTGTTTCACTATATGAAAACGAACGGAAGATTTTTTGTTCACCTTGTAGATGAATTGCTCCTCGGCATAGATATCACGCTTTGGAAAGTGTTTAATCTTTCCGTGATAGCGACGATCGTGCTTTTGACGGCAATGATCGTATCAAGGACATATAAGAACGGCTATTGTACAAAGGAATTTAAGATATCTCTTATCGCTTCTGTCTTTCTTTTCTCGTCGATAAGCCCCGAGGTGTATATAAATTGCATCTATTGGGCGACCGGTGCGGTAAACTATCTTTTTCCGTTGGCGCTTGTCCTTGCGTATTTTTACTGCGCAAAAAAAGACCTTGAGTTTAATAAGGGATATAAATGGCTTCCCGTGCTTGCGTTTTTTGCATCATTTACAGTAGAGCAGAGCTCGGCGGCATCTTTTGCGATATCGATATATGTTATCGTTACTTGCATTTACAGGTATAAACGGAAGCCGAACCCGGTGTATTTTGTAAGCCTGATATGTTCCGCTGCGGCACTTTGCAGTGTTGTGTTTGCACCCGGCAACGCGGTGAGAACCACCTACTACCCCGAGTTTTATGAAAAAAGCTTTTTCGGCAAGATATTTCACGGCATATACACCTTCCTTTATCAAATATTCGGACCTCACGGGCTGTTTTTGGTGTTTGCGATCATATCTGTTTTTGTCGTGATGTACTTTGTAAAAAAGGCAAAGGACAGCATTTCGGGCAAAAGAAGCGGTTTTGTTTTTGGCGCCGTGATCACGGGTATATCAACCGTTTTCTATGTGATCTTGGCTCCTTTTTCAAATAAAACCCCTATGATCCTTCTTGCGGCAATTCTTTGTGCGTGTGTACCGCTTGCGGTGTGTTTTGTATACACTGTTCGCGAGTATCTTCACGGCGAGGATGACGAGAGCGTGTTCTTTCTTCTGCTTGCCGCGGCGCTTCAGGCGGTGATGCTGATCTCTCCCGAGTTCGGATACCGCACGCTTCTTATTTCCTTGATTTTGATGTTTGTTCCGACACTGAAATGTATCGTTTCTGTATCGCATATGGTAAAATGCAAAGCCAAAAAAGCTTCGGGCGCTATTTGTGCCTTGATCGTCGTTGCTTCTTTTTCCAATCAGATCATTCTCGGCATCGGATATATGGAGAATTATCCTGTGCACGAGTATAATGCGGAAATGATGGAAAAATACGTTTCGGGGGAGATAGACGAGCTTAAACTTGCGTATCCGCTCAATGACCGATACAAATACACTATGCCGTATGAGACCTGGTATCATATGATGCGGTATATGCAGCTTTACGGTCTTCCCAAGGATATGGTCGTCGAATATGAAAAATATCCGGGATAAAATGCAAAAAGATATTGAAAAATGCAAAAATATATGATAATATAATAATA
>CAYZHW010000168.1:0-3728 GCA_964478105.1 uncultured Lachnospiraceae bacterium
GGCGCAAGGGCAGAGGCCCCGGCTCCGGAAACGGCAAGACAGCAGGTAAGGGCCACAAAGGTCAGAACGCACGCTCGGGCGGCGGAGTAAAACCGGGATTTGAAGGCGGACAGCTCCCGTTGTACAGAAAACTTCCGAAGAGAGGTTTCAACAACAAATTCGCTACAAAGTATTCGACAGTTAATGTTGAAGTACTCAACAGATTTGAGGACGGCGCAGTCGTAGATCTCGCAGCTCTTATGGAGTGCGGAATCGTTCGCAAGGCTAACGACGGACTTAAGGTATTAGGAAACGGCGAACTCGCTAAAAAAATAACCGTTAAAGCGGCAGTCTTTTCAGCAAGTGCCAAGGAAAAGATAGAAGCAGCGGGTGGAAAGACTGAGGTGGTATAAGGTGATTCAGTCTTTGAAAAATGCTTGGAACACCCCCGACCTCAGAAAGAAGCTCCTCTTTACAGCTTTTATTCTTGTCCTTTACCGTATAGGCGCAGCGATCCCCGTGCCGTTTATCAGCTCGGACGCTCTCGTCTATATTATGTCGAGCGCAGAAGGATCCATCCTTAACTGGCTTAACATTCTCTCCGGAGATGCTCTCTCGAAGGCAACTTTGTTTGCTCTCTCTGTATCTCCGTATATCACATCTTCGATCGTTATGCAGCTTCTTACGATCGCTATCCCTGCACTCGAGCGCCTCTCCAAAGAGGGCGAAGAGGGCAGAAAGAAGATCTCTTCGATCACTCGCTATGTAACAGTAGCTCTTGCTCTTATCACCAGCTACGGTTACTATATGCTTATGAGAAACTACGGCGTTCTTACCGACAACGGTGTATTCACTGCTATCGTAATCATCGCATGCTACTGCGCGGGCGCATCGCTCATTATGTGGCTTGCTGAGAAGATCAACGAGAGCGGCATCGGAAACGGTATATCGCTTATCCTTTTCGTAAACATTATCGCGACGATCCCCAATATTATCGGATCCCTTTGGGCTCAGATAAGAAGCGGATGGCTCGGAATCATCTTCGCGATCCTCACAGTAGTATTTACAATTGCTGCGATCGGATTTATCGTGTGGATGACACACAGCGAAAGAAGAATTCCCGTTCAGTATGCAAAGAAGGTCGTCGGACGTAAAATGTACGGCGGTCAGGGTACAAACCTTCCCATCAAGCTTAATATGACAGGCGTTATGCCGATCATCTTCGCAAGCTCTATCGTTTCGCTTCCCTCGACGATCGGTGCATTCTTTGCAGCACCTAAGGAAGGAACATTCTGGTACGGTGTACTCAATTTCTTCTCGTACACATCCCCCTTCTACGCAATACTCTTCTTCGTGCTTATAATCGCATTTGCTTACTTCTATGTTTCGATCTCCTTCAATCCTATTGAAGTTGCGAACAACTTGAAGCAGAACGGCGGTTCCATTCCCGGAATCCGTCCCGGCAAGCCTACATCCGATTATATCACAAAGATACTCAACAGAATCACACTTATCGGTGCACTTCTCCTCAGCGTTATCGCTGTACTTCCCCTCGTTATCAATATGATATCGGGCGGTGCTATGTCCGGTCTTGCATTCGGTGGATCTTCGCTTATCATCGTAGTAGGCGTTGTTCTCGAGACTATCCGCGACATCGAAGCACAGATGACACTTCGTCATTACAAGGGATTCCTTGAATAATAAAGCGGAGGATCCATCGTGAAGTTGATTTTACTTGGCGCTCCCGGCGCAGGCAAGGGAACACAGGCAGAAATTATCTCGGAGAAATTCGCTATACCGACTCTCTCGACAGGCGCAGTGCTTCGCGCAGCGATAGCGGCAGGTACAGAAATGGGACTTGCAGCTAAGAAGTCTATGGATGAAGGCAACTTTGTTCCCGATGAGGTCGTTATCGGTATAATCAAAGAGTACTTGTCAAAAGACGAGTGCAAAAACGGATTCATACTCGACGGATTTCCCCGTTCCATTCCCCAGGCAGAGGCTCTCGACAAGATGGGCGTTACAATCGATGCAGTTCTTAGCATAGATGTTGCTGACGAAAAGATCATCGAGAGAATGAGCGGACGCAGAGTGTGCGAAAAGTGCGCTGCGACCTATCATACAAAGTATAATCCCTCCGCCAAGGGAGACAAGTGCGAAAAGTGCGGCGCAGACCTTATCATCCGCAAGGATGACAAGCCTGAGGTTGTACTCAGCCGTCTTGAGACTTACCACGCACTGACTGAGCCGCTTAAAGGTTTTTATGCGGCAAAGGGATGCCTTGTAGAGGTTGAAGGACAGGAAAAACTTGAGGATACAACAGCACTCACACTCGGAGCGCTAGAAAAATTCAGAGGCGAATAATTTATGATACAGGTAAAAAACAAGGCTCAGATCGCTATTATGAAAAAAGCGGGACGGATCACCGGTGAAGCCTTGCTTGTGGCAAGAGAGCTGGTGCGTGAAGGTGTCAGCACAAAAGAGATCGACGATAAGATCCGCGCCTTTATCGAGAAATCGGGTGCAAAGCCCTCGTTTCTCGGATACGGCGGCTTTCCTGCCAGCGCTTGTATAAGCATAAACGATGAGGTCATACACGGTATCCCCTCGCGTGACAGAATACTGCACGAGGGCGATATTGTGAAGATCGATGTCGGTGCCTTCTACGACGGCTTTCACGGCGACAGCGCGCGTACTTTCCCGGTAGGGAAGGTAAGCGACGAGGCCGCAAAGCTGATCAAGGTAACAAAGGCAAGCTTTGATCGGGCGTTTGAGATAGCAAAAGCGGGAAACCGCATAGGTGATATAGGATCCGCGATCGACACATACGTCAAGGGCTACGGATACAGCGTTGTACGCAAGTATATCGGCCACGGCGTTGGACGCGATCTTCACGAGGATCCCGAGGTTCCGAACTTCGGTACTCCCGGACGCGGCACAAGACTGTGCCAGGGAATGACGTTGGCAATAGAGCCGATGGTAAACATCGGTACTTATGCGGTTCGTGAGCTTGCCGACGGTTGGACTGTGGTCACGGCGGACGGAAGTCTGTCGGCTCATTATGAGAACACGATCCTTATATGCGACGGCGAAGCAATAAATCTTACCGAGGTTTCATAAAATGGAATTGAGACGGAACACTTCATATTTAGGCAATATCGTGATTTCGTCGGCAGGACGTGACAGCAAGCATTTGTTTGCGATAGTCGGAGTCGATGAGGATTCGCTCGAGAGCGGTATCGTGTATATCGCCGACGGGCGGCTGAGATCTGTCGAGAAGCCTAAGAAGAAAAAGCTGAAGCATTTAAAATTTACAAACACGGTCAGCGAACAGGTCGTCGAACTGCTTTCGCAGGGGACGCTTACGAACAGATCGCTGAACAGAATTTTGAATGAATACAGGCAAGTATAGGAGGGATTATTCTGCCTAAGGACGACGTAATTGAATTTGAAGGCACAGTAGTAGAAGCTCTGCCCAATGCAACGTTCAAGGTAAAGCTTCCCAACGGGCATATCGTTACTGCCCAGATATCGGGAAAGCTCCGTATGAACTATATAAAGATATTGACCGGAGACCGCGTGACGGTCGAAGTCTCGGTCTATGATCTGAACAAGGGCAGGATCACATGGCGTGCTAAATAATAAGGAAAGGTTTGGTTAAAACAATGAAAGTAAAACCGTCCGTTAAAAAGATCTGCGAAAAGTGCAAGATCATTAAGAGAAAAGGTAACGTAATGGTTATCTGCGAG
>CAYZHW010000169.1:0-3724 GCA_964478105.1 uncultured Lachnospiraceae bacterium
TTTACGAATACTCCTTATGAAGCAGGATTTACTCAAATACATCGAAGACAATATGCCCACTTTCTCAAAAGGGCAAAAGCTTATAGCAAACTATTTGCTCACGCATTACGACAAGGCTGCGTATATGACGGCATCAAAGCTTGGTGCAATTGTTAACGTATCCGAGTCGACTGTCGTAAGATTTGCGATAGAGCTCGGTTTTGACGGATACCCGGAGCTTCAGCGCTCGCTTCAGGAATTTATCCGCAACAAGCTTACCGCCGTTCAAAGAATGGAGGTCACCAATAATCTCATAGGTGACGGAGATCTGCTTGAGAGTGTGCTTCTTTCGGACGCGGACAAGATCAAACACACGCTTGAGAATATCGACCGCGAATCGTTTAACCGTGCGGTGGATAAGATAATCTCTGCCGATAATGTGTATATTATAGGTGTGCGTTCCTCGTCCTCTCTTGCGAATTTCCTCAATTTTAACCTGAGCCTCATCCGTGAAAGAGTGCAGTTCGTACAGACAACGAGCGGAAGCGAGATGTTTGAGAAGATAATGCGCATATCAAAGAACGACGTTATGATAGCCATAAGCTTCCCGAGATATTCAAAGGGAATAATAAATGCTGTCGAATACGCTAAGGAATCCGGCGCGAATGTCGTAGCGCTCACCGACAGTACATCTTCGCCTATTGCCTCGCACGCCGATGAGCTTCTTATTGCCAAGAGCGATATGGCAAGCTTTGTCGATTCACTTGTTGCACCGCTTAGTATCATCAACGCTATGATCGTTGCAATATCAAAGAAAAAACAGGATGAGCTGAACGTTATATTCGATAAGCTTGAAAACATTTGGGATGAATACAACGTTTACGATAAATCACATGGATAATAAGAGAGTAGCCGTAATAGGCGGCGGAGCGGCAGGAATGATGGCTGCCATCCGCGCGGCACAGTTCGGTGCTGAAGTTACGCTCTTTGAGCGAAATGACAGACTCGGAAAAAAGCTTCGTATAACGGGCAAGGGAAGATGCAACGTCACAAATGACTCCGAACTTGACGAATTTCTTTCCAACGTTCCGACCAATCCCCGCTTTATTTATGCCGCATTAAGTAATTTTTCCACTACCGATACAAAGGACTTTTTTGAAGGGCTCGGGGTGCCGCTCAAGACCGAACGCGGAAAGCGCGTTTTTCCCGTATCCGATAAGGCACAGGACATAGTTGATGCTATGGTGAAGTGTGTGCGTGAAAGCGGATGCAAGATAATAAACAAGCGTGTAAAAACGCTGAATATCTCAGATGGGAAAGTAAACGGACTTACAGTCTACGGCGGTGAGGAATATTCTTTTGATTCCGTCATTTTAGCAACCGGCGGAAGATCTTATCCTCTTACGGGTTCTGACGGCGACGGTTACAGATTTGCTGCTGATGCAGGACATACGGTAACTTCGCTTGTCCCCTCGCTTGTTCCGCTTGAAACACTTGGCAAAATGTGTGCAAGGCTCCAGGGACTCTCGCTTAAAAATGTCAGCCTTAAGATAAGAGATACCGAAAGTTCCAAGACGGTTTACGAGGATTTCGGCGAGATGATGTTCACACACTTCGGTATCACGGGACCGCTTGTGCTCAGCGCAAGTTCTCATCTGCCGAAGATGACGCCGGGAAGATACCGTGCCGAGATCGATCTCAAGCCTGCGCTTGATGAAAAAGAGCTTGACAAGCGTCTTCTTTCCGATTTTTCCAAATATTCAAATAAAGATTTTGTCAATGCACTCTTTGACCTGCTTCCGCAGAAGATGATAGAGCCCGTTGTCGATATTTCCGGCATCGATCCGAGAAAAAAGGTCAATCTTGTAACCAAGGAAGAACGCAAAAAGCTTGTATCCTGCCTAAAATGTTTTAAGGTCGATATCAAGGGATTTCGTCCCATTGCCGAAGCGATAATTACCTCAGGCGGTGTAAACGTTAAAGAGATCAATCCCAAAACGATGGAATCCAAGCTCGTCGAAGGTCTTTTCTTTGCGGGCGAGGTCATAGACGTAGATGCCTACACCGGCGGATTTAATCTGCAGATAGCCTTCTCGACAGGCGCGCTTGCGGGCGAGAATGCAGCATACTGATAGGAAAGGAATTTTTATATTATGAAAATAGCAATAGACGGACCGAGCGGAGCGGGCAAGAGCAGTGTTGCAAAACTACTTGCATCAAGACTTGGGATCATATACGTTGACACGGGAGCTCTTTACCGTTCGATAGGACTCTATATCAGAGATCACGGCATAGACCCAAAGAACGCCGATGCTGTGACGGCAGAATTGCCTAATATCACGGTTGAGATTAAGTATGAGGACGGAACACAGCAGGTATACCTGAACGGTGAGTGTGTCGGAGACAAGATACGTGAAAATGAGATATCTATGTACGCATCTGCGGTATCCGCTATACCTGCGGTCCGCGCATTCCTTCTAGATACACAGAGAAGTATCGCAAACTCCAATGACGTTATTATGGACGGACGCGATATCGGTACGGTCATTTTGCCCGACGCTGAGGTTAAAATATTCCTTTGCGCCACAAACGAGGCAAGAGCAAAACGCCGCTACAAGGAGCTTACCGAAAAGGGACATAATGTCAATTATGATGAGATCCTGGCCGATATAATAGAACGCGACAACAATGACCGTAACCGTGCTATAGCTCCCGCTATCCCCGCTGACGATGCTGTTATTCTTGATAATTCCGAGCTTGACCTCGAAGGAACGCTTCTTCGCGCTGTAGAGATCATAAACGAAAAAACAGGCGGAAACTATGGAAAATAAGGTCTACAAAAGATATTACAGAATACTCGCACCGATCCTGAAGTTTATTTTTCGGGTAAAGGTCACCGGTATCGAAAATGAGCCGGATGAAAACACGGCGGTGTTCGTTTGCTCAAATCATATATCACTTATTGATCCCATTGTCATAAGCGCGTCACTCAATCACAGACAGGTGCGCTATATGGCAAAGAAGGAGATCTTCGGAGTTCCTGTTATCGCATCTCTTGCGCGTGCATTCGGTGCTTATCCTGTTGACAGAAAAAAAGCCGACGCGGGAGCTGTAAAAAAGACGATAGATATGCTCAAGAACGGAGAGAGCGTCGGAATGTTTCCGCAGGGAACAAGGTGTGCCGGTGTCGATCCGTCAACGACAAAGCCGAAGGCCGGGGCGGGTATGATATGCAGCCGTGCCGAGGCAACTCTTCTTCCCGTTCATATTAAAACAAAGAACTACAAGTTCAAACTTTTTCGCAAGATAGAGATCATCATTGGAAAACCGATCCCGTATTCTATGATGAGACCCGATGGGGAAGAGCGAGCGGAAAGCGCCGTGGTCTCACAGAAGATCTTTGACGCGATAGTTGAGCTCGGTAAAGATTGATCGGAGAGAATATGAACATTACGATTGCAAAGAATGCAGGATTCTGCTTTGGTGTTAAAAGAGCCGCAGATACGGTCACGTCTCTTATAGAGACGTCAGAGCCGGGGACAAAAATATATACACTCGGAAAGCTCATCCATAATGATATATACAATGAAGAATTGCGCTCTCGCGGGGTAAATGCGATAACGCTTGATGATCTTAGTCATATCTGTGAGAGCACAACCGAAAAGAGCAAAAGCGTTATCGTTATCCGTACGCACGGTATCGGACGCGGTGTGGAAGAGAAGCTCCGTAAGGCGGAAAAAGAGAA
>CAYZHW010000170.1:0-3693 GCA_964478105.1 uncultured Lachnospiraceae bacterium
CGATATAACCTTTGAAGGCTGCTACTCTTCTGCTACGATCGATGTTGATGCATCTGCATTGGGCGGATTTGTAGGTAGCTATGCGGCTTCCGCTGCTTCTGTTACAGAAAAGGGCGCAGGTTCGCTTACATTCAACAACTGCTATTCTACGGCTGTTGTAAAGGGAACATATTACGTCGGCGGTCTTATTGGTAGAATTGAAACTACCGATACAAAGATCACAGTTAACAACACAGTAGTTCTCGGTACGCTTGATACAAGCGACGCAACATATTGTGCAAACGTCGGTGCTGTAATCGGTAAGCATGATAAGGTCAACTCCGAAGGCATTATCAGCATAAATAACCTCTATTACAATGCATCCTTCACAAACAAGGCAGCAGGTTATGCTAGACTTGGTACATTCGCCGGAACTGCCGGAGATACAGGCTTTACGACCTGCATATTCTACACACCTCAGACGGATGTAACAAATACAGCTCTCGGTTCCGGCGGTGCTGCCAACACGATCGAGAAGCAGGCTAACATCAACATCTTCAACTTCATCGAAGCTATGAAGGCTATCAAGAACTCTGACGGTACAACTCCCGCATGGTATGGTATGGCTCACACATGCGAGTCTGTTGAGATGAATCAAGAAACAACCGCTGATGATGTTGCTTATGATTCTACAGGCGAGACAAACAACCTTACAATGACTCTCGGATGCCAGGTACCCGGATGCACGAATCACGCGGTTACAGGCAACATCGGTGTATGCTTCGGCGCATCGATCAGAACTGAAGCTCCTTACGGTCTCCGTTTTGGATTCAGAATGGATGAGAGCCTCAAGGTTGGCGAAGGTGAGACGATCAATATGGGTGTTGTTATTCTCCCGACTGACCTTCTTACAGGCGAGCTTACAGTTGGAACAGATAAGGCTGTAGTTGTTCAGGCTGTTAAGACATTTGCTGAAGGCAACGAAAACTATGTTGACGGTACTGTAACATACTCCGGCGTTCTTACAGGTATTCCTTCCGGTTCGTTTACAAGACCTATTACAGCAAGAGGATATATCGAAATAAACGGTGTATATTACTACACTGCAGCAGCTGAGACTACATATCAGGCAGTTGCTGATATGGCCGGCGTATCGCCTATGGCTGAATAATTAAAAGGAGGTAAGATAGAATGAAAGAGCTTTATACAAGACCTGAACTTGAGATCGAGCGTTTCGAGACAGAAGATATTATCACGACCTCCAACGATAACTTTGGCGGATGGGGAGATTGGGGCGACAGCGCTGAAACAGAAGCGGTTGACGCGGCAAACTACACTTCCGGCAGAATCGGCTGATAACAAAACAAAAATGCTTCCCGAAAGGGAAGCATTTTTTTGTGTAGCTGCACGGGTGCAAAATCGGCTCGAGAATGTTGGCGACCGATGGTCGCCGCTACGAACGCAGCCCGGGTAGCGGCGGGCATCGCCCCCCATAGGGTTGCACGGGTGCAAAATAGGCGGTGGCCGTAAATGATCGGTCAAAAGCAAAGTTTTTTTCTTTATAACTTGACAATCCTTGTCATATCGTGTACAAGAAACATATTAAAATAAAAGAGCTATGGCTATAAAATAAAGGAGTATTTATTATGAAGATCAGATGGGGCGTAATCGGTTGCGGCGGTATCGCAAAATCGAAGGGTATTCCCGGACTCGTACTCGCAGAAAATTCCGAGCTCGTTGCAGTTCAGGACGTAGTTGCAGAGGTTGCTGAAAATGTAAAAAATATGTTCGGCGCAAAGTATGCATTCACATCGGCAGAGGAGCTTGTTAAGTGCGCTGATGTTGACGCTGTTTATATAGCATCCCCCTTGTTCTGCCACAAGGAGCAGGTTCTTTGCTGCGCGGCAAACGGAAAGCACGTTCTTTGCGAGAAGCCTCTCGGCGTTAACACAGCTGAGATCGAAGAGATGATCGCTGCATGCAAGGCTGCAAACGTTAAGTTTGGTGTTGCATTTATGGAGAGATTCCACAAGCATCATATTAAGGCAAAGGAAGTTATTGCTTCGGGCGCTCTCGGTGAGCTCGTATCGCTCAAGGCACAGTGGTCGTTTGACTATAAGCCCTCGAACGTATGGCGTCAGGACATCAAGCTTGGCGGCGGCGGCGGATTTATGGACGTCGGAACACACTGCATCGATATTCTCAGATATATGTCGGGACTTGAGGCAGAGGAAGTTGTCTCCCTTTGCGGAAATCAGTTCTACGATTACACGGTTGAGGACTACAGCCAGTTGCTTGCAAGAATGAACAACGGTGCTGTTATGTACATCTCTTCCAACTACAATGTTGATTTCGAACCCTCCAGATTTGAGATCGTAGGTCGTGACGGTGTTATCTTCGGAACAAAGACATTCTCGCAGACAGGCACAAGTGCCGAGGTTTGGATAAAGCTTCGCGGCGAAAAGGAAGCGAAGCCGCTTGAGTTCGAAGGAGAGCACAACAATATGTACACATGCGAGATGGCAGGCTTTGCAGATGCTATCATCAATGATACAACTCCCCCTGTACCCGCAGAAGAGGGTCTTGCAGCTCAGCGAATCGTTGAGGCCGCATACGAATCCCAGGAAAAGGGTATCCGCGTTAAGGTTAAGAAATAATTGCAAATATAGTAAAAAAGCGTTCTTCGGAACGCTTTTTTACTTGACAAAAGTAAATATGTGTGATATACTGTGTTGGTAATGAGGGAGTAGCAAGCGCGTCTTTTGCGTAGCAAGTCAACATACTGGCTCTAAAAGCCTGGCTTGTTTTCAATTGCGAGACTCATGTGTAACTGCGAAGCTATGCATGGAGTCTGTTTTTCTCTCGACGTCAGGTATGGCTTGCGCCATACTTTTTTATTTTAAGGAGATTAAAATGGAACTCGGATTATCATTCTTTTTGACAAGCATCGGACTTGGCTTCGGACTTGCGATGGACGCCTTTTCGGTCTCTCTTGCAAACGGACTTAACGAGCCGAAAATGAAGATAAGCAAAATGTGCGGTGTTGCGGGTGTGTTCGCCTTTTTCCAGTTTGCGATGCCGATGATCGGTTGGATCTGCGTATCGACTATTGCAGAAAAATTCAAGGCATTTGAAAAGTGCATTCCGTGGATCGCGCTTTTATTGCTTGTTTACATAGGCGGAAAGATGCTTTATGAAGGTATCAAGAACAATTGCGATGAATGTGAGCGCCCGGCGGTCGGATTTACTGCGCTTATCGTGCAGGGAATAGGAACATCTATTGATGCGCTTTCGACCGGTTTTGCTATTGACGGTTATGGCTTTTTTGAGGCACTTTTTGCCTGCCTTCTTATCGGAATACTCACTTTTATCATTTGCTTTGCAGGACTTGAGATAGGTAAGCGTTTCGGCACCAAACTTGCAGGTGCGTCGGGCATTCTCGGTGGTGCGATACTTGTTTTTATCGGTATCTTCATTTTTATCAAGGGTGTATTTTTTTGCTAAAATCTAATAAAATGCCGCATTTTTTGCGGCATTTTTCTTTTTTTGAAAAAGTTGTTGACTTTACAACAAGTGTGTGGTATAATGATCTTGTTGTGGTTACAACAATCTGATAAAAAGTATTGAGGATATAAATGGAAGAAAGATTTCAAACATTTACGGTGCTCATTACCGACATAAACCGATGCATACACAAGCTTAAGACGAAAGAGA
>CAYZHW010000171.1:0-3670 GCA_964478105.1 uncultured Lachnospiraceae bacterium
GTCGGGCGGACAAAGACAGGCGCTCACACTCCTTATGGCAACACTCAAACAGCCCAAGCTTCTGCTCCTTGACGAGCACACAGCGGCGCTCGACCCCAAGACGGCGGCAAAGGTGCTTGAGATATCCGATAAGCTCATCTCCGACAACAATCTCACCGCGATGATGGTAACTCACAATATGAAAGACGCCATCGCACACGGAAACAGACTTATTATGATGCACGAAGGCAGAATTATCTTTGACGTCTCGGGCGAGGAAAAGAAAAAGCTCACAGTTGAAGCCCTTGTCGCAAAATTCTCGCAGACAAGCGGGCAGGAATTCGCCAACGACAGAACACTTCTCTCGTAAAAATCAAAATAAAAGAGGGCCTTGAGGCACACTTCTTTGCGAAGTGTCTCTCCCGCCCTCTTTTTTGTTGCAATGATACGAAAATAATGATACAATAAATACAATAAAAAACGCGAGGTGCAATATGAAAAAGATACAAAAATCAATACATCCCGACGATGATCTGCATTATAAAAAAATGGGACTTTCCCGCGGCACCGTCGAGCTGTGGGAAGACGGTTCGCGCGTCGACGGCAAGCGCGGCGAGTACGAGTGGTGGTACTTTGACTCGCACTACCCCGACGGAACTGTACTTGTCATCTTCTTCTATTCCAAAATGCCCATCAGCGTCAACGGTCCGATCAAGCCTATATCAACAATAGAACTGACTCTGCCCGACGGAACAAAATTCTCCGAGGAAGTCTACGCCGCCATAAAGGAGAGTCATTACGCCAAAGACAGATGCGACGTCAAAATCGGGGAGTGCCGCTGCCGCGGCGACCTCAAGCATTACGACGTGGTATTCAAGGGAAAGACGATGAGCGCAACGCTCACGCTCGACGGCACTATCCTTGCGTGGAGATCGCAGACCGGCAGCATCTTTTTCGGTGATAACGAGGAGCATTATTTTGCCTGGCTTCCCGCCATTCCCGAAGGCAGCGCCGTAGCCGATGTCACGTACGGCGGCAAAACGCTCCACCTTGAGGGCTCGGGTTATCACGATCACAACTGGGGCAACATTTCAATGCTGAAGCTTATGCACCATTGGTACTGGGGCAGAGCCAAGATCGGTGACTATAAGGTGATTTCGGCGTGGATCACGGGCGAGAAAAAATACGGATACAAGGATTTCGATGTATTTCTTTTGGCAAAGGGCAACAAGATCCTTGGAGATAACTCAAACCACACTCTGAAATTTGTCCCCGAAAACAGATACATAGATGAAGAAACGGGCAAACCGGTCTACGGTAAGGTCATATACGAATACACGACCGACTCGGGTGAGCTTTACCGCATCACATACGACCGACGCGGCGATATAAACAAGACACGCTTTGCGGATGTGCTTCCCCGCCCGCTCGGTACGCTTGCAAAGCTTATCGGCTTTGACGGCGGATACCTGCGTTTTGAAGGAGCGGCGACCATCGAAAAGATCGAAAACGGCGCCGTGTGCGAAACGGTAAGCGACAGCGCGGTCTGGGAGCTGATGTATTTCGGGAAGTCCGAGGCGGACGAGAAGTTCAAGAATACATAAAGCACCAAAAGGAGAAGAATAAATGAAAGACGAATGTCTTATCTGCGGTGCACCGCTTAAATATTCAAAAGAAGATATGACAATGGAATGCGCCGTTTGCCATAAAACAGAGAACAGTAAGACCGTTTGCGAAAATGGGCACTACGTCTGCTGCGATTGCCACACACAGGGATTGGACAGCATCATCGGCGTATGTCTTGCCGAAAAGTCAAAAGACCCCGCAAAGATCATTCAAAAGCTTATGGCACTTCCCTTTTGTCATATGCACGGACCGGAGCATCACGTTATGGTCGGCTCCGCACTGATCACTGCGTATAAAAACGCGGGCGGCAAGATCGATCAGGAAAAGGCGCTCTCTGAGATGCAATCGAGAGGAAGAAAGGTACCCGGCGGCGCCTGCGGATTCTGGGGTGCTTGCGGTGCAGGAGTGAGCGCAGGAATGTTCATATCCATTGCAACAGGTTCGACTCCGCTTGCAAATAAAGAGTGGGGAGCATCAAACAAGATGACCGCTGCCGCTCTTGGCGCCATCGGCGAGATCGGCGGTCCGCGTTGTTGCAAACGCGATTCATATCTCGCTATTATCGAAGCGGTTGCGTTTACAAAAGAACACCTCGGCATAGAAATGGAGCTCGGTAAGATCAAATGCACCCACTCGGCGCAGAATAATCAGTGCATCGGTGCAAGGTGCCCGTTTAAATAAAAGAGGGCGCGATCACGGCACAGAAAAAACTATCAAAACAATAAAAGACGGCTCATTAACGTTGTGTCTTTAAGAGCGCAACGCTAATGAGTCTTTTTTATCTATGAACCGTCGTCAAATCAATCAGATCATTTTTTCAAAAAAGCTCTTGACATTCTATATGAATTATGATATAATTCATATAGAATTCAATCAATTAAGGAGTGAAAATATATGAATTACGAAAAGATAATTGTTGAATTGCTTTCAAGAATTCAAACCTTGGAAGAAAAGGTCGACCTTTTAATGAACGAACGGCCGGCAGAAAACGCCCCTAAAACTCATAATGAAATCGTGAAAGTAAAAACAAAAGATATCCGCGAATATATCGAAGCCCAAAAAGCAGAAGCAAAAAACAACGGCGAAGAATCTATTATCCTCAGGGCAAGCGATCTTCATCGGATCAATCGTTTGAAAAACGCAATGCCTATGGTGTGCAACGCTATGCGTCAGTGTATGGGAGAAAATGATATCGTACTGCACGAAACACCGAGCGGATATTCTTCATCTCTTGAAATAAAGTATGTGCTTTAAGGGGTGTGACTATGGCAAAGAACAAAGGAAGGCGAACAGGATCTTTCATCGGCGGAGTTCTCTTTGGTCTTATCAGAGGGATATTTTTCAAGAATAAGTATTGAGAGGATATTTATATGAATATTGAATTAATATGGAATAATATAAAACAGTGCGAAGGCGAGGTGTTCAAAACCGTACGCGGTATAGAATATCGGTATGTATTTTATGGCGATCATATTCTGATAAACAATGATAAAAAACGCAGAATAACAAAAGAATCGCTTGAAAACGCAATGTTGATAAAGAACCCTTCTCCTTCAAAGATCAAAAACGAAGGAATCTGGGGCCCGTCATATGTTTACGGAATTATTACGGATAAAAGAATACTGTCTTTTTAAGTAAAACTCAAAGAGGGCGCCGATAAGGCGCCCTCTTTGGTTGGTGGGGAGTAAACAAAGAAAAGGGATTATTATAGAGATACGGCCTTCACAACTAAAGGTTGTAAAAAACGCCCGCAGATAAACTTTGCGGTTCTTGAAAGGGCAACGAATATTTGTTATCATATAGTCAAGATAAGTGCTTATCAATCTAAACAAAGGTGAATTGAATATATGGAAATTAACTTGAAAGAAAAATTACGCTCATTAAGACAACAGAAAAACATTACCCAAGAAGTCCTCGCCAACCATCTCGGAATTACTCCACAATCCGTTGGGAAGTGGGAAACGGGGGTTTCCCTCAATTAAAGATACTGTGGGCTGAATCAATCCGTGCGATACATTGCTTACGAAAAATAACAAGTATTGCGAGGAATGAAGATGAACACTAT
>CAYZHW010000172.1:0-3576 GCA_964478105.1 uncultured Lachnospiraceae bacterium
CACTGTCTTTTTATACTGTACCAAAAAATTTTCAAGCCAGGTCGCAGTCTCTATGTCAAGATGGTTTGTAGGCTCGTCAAGCAGTAAAATGTCAGGCTCGTGACAGAGTTGTTTTGCAAGAGCAAGACGTGTTCTCTGCCCTCCGCTAAGCGTCGAGACAGAGCGCTCTCTGTCTTTCTCGTCAAAACCGAGCTTTTGCAAGATCGATATACATCTGCCCCGAAATTCCATACCCCCTCGCGCAATAAACGTACGATAGAGCTCGGTATATTCGTGAGTAAGCCTCTCAAGCTCGGTATCCGAATATTTATCTTTTTTGTTAAGCTCGGCTTCAAGCTCGGCAAGGCGAGCCTCATCGCGAAGAAGCTCAGGAAAAGCGGCAAACATCTGCTCAAGCATACTCTCGCCGCAAAGCTCCGACGGAGTAAAAGCTTCATCCTGACGAAGCACACCGACAGTCTTATCCTTGGATATGAATACGTTTCCCTCATCGGGCTCGTACTCGCCGAGAATGAGTTTAAAGAGCGAACTTTTCCCGCATCCGTTGACGCCGATTATTCCAAGCTTGTCTCCCTCTTCAAGCGAAAAGGATATGTTTTCAAGCACGCTTTTCACACCAAAGCGCAGGGTGAGATCATTTACACTGATAGCTATCATTTCAGTTCCTTAATTTATAATATTACAAAATTTGACACACCCGTGTCGTTTTTGTTTGATTTCGGTTTATTACTTGACTTTTATGTTAGTTTGTTATATAATACAGTTGCAGAACACTTGTTCTGGTTATGTAATAATATCAAAAGGAGGTAGATATATGTGCGAAGAATGTTTGGGTTTTATCTGTCCCGGGAGCTGTCCCGGAAGTGACGATTACAGTGCCGAATTCGGCGCGCCGGTGATGCGTTGCTCTGTTTGTGATTCTCCCTTGTATTCGGGTGACGAATACATTTGCGCAAACGATGAGATCTGTTGTATCTCCTGCGTCGAGGATTTCGATGCTGATGACATATTACGAATCTGTGAGGCAAGCGACATTTGCGAGCTGCTTACCGATCTTGGATTAAAATTTAAAAAAGCTTAAAAGAACATTTGTTCAAAGACTGATATGATAGGAGGAAAAACTATGACAGAATGCACCGTGCGTACGCTTCCCGCATACGCGCAAAAAGATCACGCGGCAATAAACGGCGACAGCGCCCGTTCTTACCTTGAGAGCTATCTGATATATTCAAAGATGCTCGATATGAGAGTGTGTGAAGAACAGACTTCGTCCAAAGAGGATGAAGAAAGCAGACGCGCCGTCGCGGCTTACGAAATAGTCTGCATCAAAACGAGGATGCGCGAGATAGAGGATTTTATAGAATCTCTCGACATTGAAAACAAGTGGCTTTTGTGCAAGATATTTTTAAAATATCACTACATACTCGGATACACGATCGAAGAATGCTCTGAAAAGATGTACGTCAGCCGTTCTACCGCATACAGGCTCAAAAAGCGCGCTCTCCGTTTTGCCGCAGAACAATTTTCGGCTTAAAAATTTCCGATAATAAAAAGAGGATCCGATGGACAAACTGTTATTACCTTGAATTAAATTTTTAAGGAGAAAAACAATGTCTGCAAAATCGTCAAACATCACCGTAGGAATGATCGCGGGAATCGGATTTGCGCTCGGTCTTGCGGGCGGAATGGCAATCAAAAATTCCCGCCGATCAAAACTCAAGACGCTTGGAAAGAAAACAGTCAAAACACTTGACGCCGTAGGTTCTATGCTCCAAAGCGTAGCAAATCTGACTAATTAAAAAAACGAAAACAGAGGTTGTCGCACAAAATGTGCGACAGCCCCTTGTTTTTTTGTTGTCATTTAAGGAAGATATGCTTAGGGATCCCGTTCTCATACTCGGGGTAAACTTCTCCCGCGATAAGGGGCAAGAGATACTCAAGACACTCGTCCGTGACATTGTTTGCGCGCTCGTTTATGAATCTTTGGTCAACGCTCTTGACCTTGTTTGCGATAGCCGCAATATCGGAATATCCGATCTCGGTGACATAAGGTTTGGTGGAAACCCGGTCGATCGTCATCATACACTTGCTCTGCCCTTCCGAGGCGCGAAGCACCGCTGTGCGGCCTACGCGTACAGATTCACAGAGGTCTGTCTCGGACGCAACGTGAGATGCGCATCTCTGGCAAATATTTAGCTCGACCGAGCGCACCTTGCATCCGAGTCTTTCTTTGACTGCAAGCTCAAGTGCCTTACCGGTACCCGAAAGCTGCTTATGTCCGAACGCATCAAGTCCGCCCTTAGAAACACCTTCGCAAACATACGTGCCGTCTGCGAAGCGCATACCCTCCGACACCGCTACAACAACATTGGGGTGGTCATCGAGAGCAGCCTTTACGTCCTCAAAAAACTCTTCAAGGTCAAATGCTCGCTCGGGAAGATATACCAGATCCGGAGCTTTTCCGTTTACGATTCGTCCGATAGCAGAAGCGGCAGTAAGCCAACCTGCGTCTCGGCCCATTATCTCAACGATAGTGACCGCTTTTTTAGTATACACTGCGCAGTCACGTAATATCTCCTGCATTGTAACAGAGAGATATTTTGCCGCCGAGCCAAATCCCGGCGTGTGGTCTGTTCCGACAAGATCATTGTCAATGGTCTTCGGAACACCGACGATACGCATCTCATACTCGTGACCTGCCGTGTACTCGCTGAGTTTTGCGACAGTGTCCATAGAGTCGTTTCCGCCGATGTAGAAGAAGTAACGGATATCGTACGTCGTGAAGATAGAGATGAGCTTTTCATATACAGCGTCATCCTCTCCCTTTTTGGGGAGCTTGAGGCGGCAAGACCCGAGAGCCGCCGCCGGTGTATGCTCAAGAGTCTTTATCTTCGCGTCGTCTTCGAAGAATTCAGACAAGTCGATAAGGTCTTCGCGAAGAAGACCCTCGACTCCGTTGAACATACCGTAAAGCTTGCCGATGGATGTGTCATGCACGTTCTCCTTTACACCGCGAATGACACCGGCAAGGGTTGCATTGATAGCCGCCGTCGGCCCACCCGACTGTCCGACTACCGCATTACCGATAAGTTTTTTCATGGTCTATTCCCTTTTTCTTAAATGTATTTATCCAAGTCCGAGATCACTTAAAGTATTTAACCGCGGACTCAAACATCTTCATATCAAACTCTCCGAGAACATTCTTGTAAAGTCCCGCTCCGATTCGCTCCGAGTGCCCCATCTTACCGAAGACTCTGCCGTCGGGAGATGTGATACCTTCGATTGCGAACGCCGAATCATTGGGGTTGTAACGGATATCAGCTGTCGCATTGCCGTCAAGGTCTACGTACTGCGTTGCGATCTGACCGTTTTTAGCGAGCTGTTTTACAAGTTCATCAGATGCAAGGAATCGTCCTTCGCCGTGCGAGATTGCTACCGTATAGACATCTCCTACCTCGGTTGCTGCGAGCCAGGGAGACTTATTCGAGCAGATTCTCGTACGTACGAGCTTGGATTGGTGTCTTGCAATAGAGTTAAATGTGAAATTCACTGTTGTTATAAAATAAAAATTTTTAA
>CAYZHW010000173.1:0-3541 GCA_964478105.1 uncultured Lachnospiraceae bacterium
CTTATCGCTGTATCTGTCGACGGTAAGCGTGTCGGCAGGATCGTTTTGCCGCCGTATAAGCTTTTTGTTGATGATCTGAAAAAGGGGCAGCACAAAATCACCCTTACGCTTTTCGGGAACAGGCACAACTCTTTCGGCGCACTGCATAATGTAAATGAGGGAGAGATGTGGTTCGGTCCCGATGCATGGAGATCGACCGATAACAACTGGTGTTACGAATACAAGCTTCGTCGGCTCGGAATCCTTAAGAGTCCGCTAATAAAAGTATATTCCAAGTAAATTTTAATAATTTGACAGAGAATTATGAAAGGAACAACGAAATGGCAACAATAACAATAATAGGATCGGGAATGATGGGGTCGGCGCTCGCATTTCCCGCAAGAGAAAACGGAAATGAAGTCAGACTTGTCGGCACGCATCTCGACCGCGAGATAATCGAAGCGTGTATCAAAACCGGACGCCACCCCAAATTTGTGCGTGATTTTCCCGAAGGCATAAAGTATTATCAGATCGAATCTGTCGACGAGGCAATAAACGGAGCCGACTTTATCATAAACGGCGTGTCGAGCTTCGGTGTAGATTGGTTCGGTGATTTCGTTCTTCCCAAAATTCCCGAGAGTATTCCCGTGCTCAGCGTTACAAAGGGACTTATGGACACGCCCGACGGACACCTTCTTACATATCCCGATGTTTGGGAAGATAAGCTTAAGAAGATGGGCAAGACTCTGTCTATCAACGCGATAGGCGGTCCTTGCACGAGCTACGAGCTTGTCGCACACGATCAGACCGAGGTTGCCTTTTGCGGTAAGGATATGAAGACGCTTGAGTTCTTTAAGTCTGCGATGGAGACCGATTATTATCATATCAGCCTCACGACCGATGTTGTCGGTATCGAGAGTGCGGTCGCGCTCAAAAACGGATACGCACTCGGCATAGCGCTGACCATCGGTCTCAATCAGAGAGAATTCGGTCTTGACAGTGAGCTTCACTTCAATTCTCAGGCGGCGGTATTCGGTCAGGCATTCAAGGAAATGTACAAGCTGCTCGGCTATCAGGGTGCGCAAACGCTTGAGAACATTACCGTCGGAGTTGGTGACCTTTACGTCACGGTCTACGGCGGCAGGACCCGTCTTGTTGGAATACTGCTCGGCAGAGGACTTGATATCGACGAGGCAAAAGCAGAGCTTAAGGGTGTTACGCTCGAGTCGCTTGTCGTAGCGGAACGCGTGGCGCGTGCGATAAAGGCGGCAGCCGCACTTGGCAGGGTAGACATAAACGAGTTTCCGCTTCTTATGCATGTTAACGATGTTATCTGCGAGAAGAAATCGGCGGATATCCCATGGGAGAAATTTACTTTTAAAAAATAAAAAATTGAGCCGACCGTTTTTGCGGTCGGCTTGTTTTTATTTTTTAATTGCATACAGATTTAGGTCCCAGGCAGGCACATAAGGGAATCTGCGAAGATAAAGCGTATAGTCTGCGTTCAAATTCTTTACAAGAAGCGGGAGCTCGAAAACATCCTCGCTTCTGTGGTAGAGTGAGACGAGCAGCGTCGGCGCGTACGTCTCTATTGTCTTCCTTGTGCCGATAAGAGCCTCTTTTTCCGAGCCCTCGACGTCGTATTTGATGTAGTCGATTGGCTCTTTTGCAAGTATATTGTCAAGCGAATCGACTTCCACGGTCTTGCCCTTTTTATTTTCTCCTATATTTGCGTTTCGGTTACCGCTTGCGTCAAAGGAAAGGGTGTCTTTGTGACTCCATACGCCGAGATTAAAGGTATTTACAGGACATCTTACTTCTTCTTGGGCATAAGCGGTGAGCTTGCGGAAATTGCGCGCGTCGGGTTCAAGCGCAATGATCTTATTCATATCAGGTACGACATCGAGTATCTTTTTGACAGTGTCGCCGGTGTATGCGCCAAGGTCTGCATATGAGGTGAATTTTGAAGCTCCGATAAGCGCATTTACCTCAGCCTCGTCCGATTCAGCATCTCTGAGATATGCAATATTTCCGCTGAGCTTATAGTTTATTACATTTTCGTATATTTCTTTTGAACGCTCGTCTGCGAGCATATTATATACTTTTTCAATTTTTCCGATATTCGTCTTTACGAAATCGGGTGTAAAAAGAGTATCTCCGAACACAGGCACGTCCGGGGCGTAAAATTCGCACTCGTCGGCTATTCTGTAGAAATTAGCCATAACATCCGGCAGAGAGGATGCAAAAGAGAGAAGTACGACCATATCGCCGTATTTTTTCTTTGCTTCGGAATATGAGAGCACGCGCTTTCCGTGGAAGTGATGCCCGCGTACAAAGCCGTCCGACGCAAAAAAGTCGCATATCTCAACTCCGTAATGCTCTGCAACTGCGAGTATCTTATCGGCGCCGTTGCCCATCCCGTACATAACTATCGGTTTATCGGTCGCGCGCAGATGATCCCATAAGAATCTGTCAAAAACGATATTCACTTTCTCTCTCCTTGACTTTCGGTTTTTTGTGTGATATACTTTTTTTACTGAATTAAAAAAAGAGGTAATCAAAAATGGCTGAAAACTGTCTTTTCTGTAAAATTATCGCAGGGGATATCCCCTCGAAGAAGGCTTACGAGGACGAGCTCGTGTATGCTTTTCACGATATAAATCCCCAGGCGCCCGTACATATTCTTGTTATTCCGAAGGCTCACATCGCGTCGGTCGACGAGGTAAATGCCGAAAACAGCGCATACGTCGCAAGAATTTTTGAGCTTATTCCCAAGATCGCTGCAGACGCAGGACTTAAAAACGGATACCGTGTTATCTCCAACTGCGGAGACGATGCGTGCCAGTCTGTAAAACATCTGCACTTCCACATAGTAGGCGGTGCACAGCTCTCCGAGAAGATGGCGTAAAAAATAAATGCCGATCTGCCGTAAGGCGGATCGGCATTTTTTTGCCTTTTGTTATTTCTTTGCGACAAATTCGCCGTAGATTGCACCAAGCGCCTTTTCAAAATCCATCTCTTCGATTCCGAGTATGATGCTGATCTCGCTCGAACCCTGGTCTATCATTCTGATATTGATCGAAGCGTTTGCCATAGCGTTAAATACTCTTGCCGCAGTACCTTTAGCCTTGATCATACCGCGTCCGACGACTGCAAGAAGTGCGATACCGTCTTCGATAGAGAGGCTGTCGGGGTCTACTTCACGGTAGATCGCGTTGAGGATCTTGTCGCGTTTGCCCTCAAGCTCGCTTGTAGCAACAATGACACCCATTGTATCGATACCGGAAGGAAGATGCTCAAAGGAGATATTGTACTTTTCAAGTACCTCAAGCACGCGTCTGCCGAAACCGATCTCGGAGTTCATCATATCCTTTTCGATGTTGATTACAGAGAATCCCTTTTTACCCGCAACACCTGTGATTACGTTCTCTTTGTCGTAGGTTTTTGTGTGGGAAACGATCATCGTTCCCGCATCCTCGGGACGGTTAGTGTTTCTGATGTTTATCGGAATGCCCGCAAAACGGACGGGGAAGATCGCGTCTTCGTGAAGAACGGTAGCGCC
>CAYZHW010000174.1:0-3513 GCA_964478105.1 uncultured Lachnospiraceae bacterium
ACGAGGCAAAAGACGTCCCCGACGACATATATCTGATTATAAAGCTAACGGCTAATATAATATGATCTATGGGGAAAACCTTTTGATAAAAGGTTTTCCCCATACCCCTTTCCAAAAACTTTTAATACAAAAATAAAACAAGCGGTTCGTATAGACGTTACATCTATTCGAACCGCTTATTTTTGCAAGTAAAATGATTTAAAAGGTTTTGCGGGAGGGGAACGGGGAGGGCGCTTTTTTCAAAAGCACCCTCCCCGCTGATTATTAACCTATTCGCGCTATTACCTCTACTTCGACAAGAGCTCCTTTGGGGAGATCCTTTACCGCGACGCAGCTGCGTGCGGGAGCCGAAGTGATATACGCGCCGTAGACCTCGTTGAATGCGGCGAAGTCTGCGATGTTTGCAAGGAAGCAGGTGGTCTTTATAATGTTATCGACCGAGCTTCCTGCCGCTTCGAGCACGGCGAGAAGATTCTTCATAACTCTCTCGGTCTGCTCTTTTATATTGCTGCCTACAAGTGCGCCTGTCTCGGGATCGAGTGCGATCTGACCCGATGTGAAGACAAGCTCGCCTACCTTTGCCGCCTGGGAATAGGGGCCGATTGCGGCGGGTGCGCCGTTTGTGGATACTTTTTCTATTGCCATTTTCATTCTCCTTAGTTAACTATCTTTATGCCGAAATCTACAAGAGCTTTCTTTATCTGCTCAATATGCTCAAAATCTCTTGTCTCAAGCGTAAGACGCAGATAGCATCCGTTGACATCCGAGCCCTCGTTTGTGTGCTCGTGATGTACCGCTGTGACGTTACCGCCCTGCTCGGCAATAATGCGCGAGACGTTAAGAAGCTGACCGGGCTTGTCCACGAGCTCTATGTTGAGCTGATAGCTTCTGCCCGACATAATAAGTCCGCGCGTGATGACACGCGAGAGGATAGACACGTCGATATTACCGCCCGAAACGAGGCAGACCGTCTTCTTGCCGGCAAGATCAAGCTTGTCGAACATAGCCGCCGCGACTGCCGCCGCGCCTGCGCCCTCTGCTACGAGCTTGCGCTTTTCCATAAGCGCGAGGATCGCCGCCGCGATCTCGTCGTCTGTGACGCTGACGATCTCGTCAACGTACTTCGAGCAGATCTCATATGTAAGTGAGCCGGGCTCTTTTACCGCGATACCGTCGGCAATAGTATGTACAGAGGAAAGACGCTCGATGTGTCCGTCGTGGATCGAGTTGAGCATTGAGGGAGCTCCCGATGCCTGCACGCCGTAGACCTTGATATTCGGATTAAGATTCTTTATCGTGTATGCCACGCCGGAGATAAGTCCGCCGCCGCCGATCGGTACGATGACCGCATCCATATCGGGGATCTGCTCGTAAAGCTCGAGCGCGATGGTACCCTGACCCGCGATGACGTCGGGGTCATCGAAGGGGTGAATGAAGGTGTAGCCCTCTTCGTCACGAAGAGAGAGCGCCTTCTGGTAGGCGTCGTCGTAAACGCCCTCGACAAGGCAGATTTCGGCACCGTAGCTTCTGGTCGCCTCTACCTTGGAGATGGGAGCACCGTCGGGCAGGCAGATGACCGCCTTGAGCCCGTTCTTCTGCGCCGCAAGCGCCACGCCCTGTGCGTGGTTGCCCGCCGAGCAGGCGACGACTCCGCGCGCCTTTTCTTCTTCTGTAAGCTGTGACATCTTGTAATAAGCGCCGCGCACCTTAAAGGAACCCGTCACCTGGAGATTTTCTGTTTTAAGATAGAGCTCGATGCCCGGCTTGAGCTTGGGCGTATAGAGCACGTCGGTCTTGATAGCCACGTCGCGGAGCGCGTAGCTTGCCTTGTATACATTGTCAAGTGTGAGTTGTTTCATATTCTCATTCCTTTAAAGTAGACTGTTTATGAATTGCTCGGCGCCGCGCGGTGAGCGGCTGCCCTTGGAGAGCGCGAACGCTTCTGCCTTTATCTCAAGCTCGCCCTTGTCCATTTCTATGCCGTTCTTGCGGGCAAGACGGTGGACGATGTCGAGGTAAAGAGCCTTGGTCGGACGTTCGAAGTAAACACAAAGTCCGAATCTGTCCGACAGCGACATAAGCTCCTGCACGGTGTCGTTATGATGCACGTCGTTTGCGACCTCGCGGTCGGAGAAATTCTCCTTAACGATATGGCGGCGGTTGCTTGTCGCGTATATGACCGCGTTTGAAGCCTTGGCGGATGCCGAGCCCTCAAGTGCGGCTTTGAGCATACTGAAGGTGTCATCGTTCTTGTTGAACGAAAGGTCGTCGATGAAGATGATGAACTTCAGCGGGTTGTCCTTGATGCGTCCCATAACGTGTGGAAGCTCGAAGAGCTGATCCTTGCGGATCTCGATAAGCCTCACGCCCATAGGAGCAAAATGATTGGCGCACGCCTTGACGGTCGAGGATTTTCCCGTGCCCGCGTCACCGAAGAGAAGCACGTTCGCGGCGCTTCTTTTTTCGACGAGCGCACGTGTGTTCTCGAATACTTTTTGCCGCTCTTCCTCGTAGCCGACAAAGCTGTCAAGCGAGATGTCGTCCGCCGCATCAACGGGGAGTATTTCTGTGCCCGACACACGGAACATCGACGCCGAGGCGAAGATGCCGTATCCGTATTTGTCGATGTGCGAGAGCCGCTCGGCATAGCCTGTGACAAAGTCGATACTCTCGTTCTCAAAGTGCGGAACGTAGCCGTCGCACAAAAAGAGCTTTGCCGCACAGAGCCGCGTCAGACGCGAGAAGAGCTCAAGCTCGGCGTTAGCGTTCGCGACAAGTGCATCGGGATGCGAGAGCCCCCTTGCGGTGCCGACGATGTAGCGGTTTTCGTCTTCATAGACGGTACGGCAAAGAAAATTCGAGAAGGAATAATCATAGTCCGAGAGCGAATAGACGAACTCGCCGAAACTCTCGGCAGCCGAAAGCTCGTCGCCCGCGCGCAGATATTTAATTAGTGCCGCTATGGGCGGTGTGGAGAGCACGCCCCTGAAAACAGAGAGCGAAAGCAGCTCACACGCAAGTTTTGTCTTTTCTTGGTTTGTCATAGTCAGATAGTAAGCATCGGGGAGAGCCCTTTTGAGAAAAGGGGGCTCCCCCGACCCCGCTCCCAAACCGTTTTATAAAAATGTTTTATTTCAAATCTTAGACGCGGACTTTGACCGGTTTCGGCACAGCCGAATCGCCGCTGTTTTTTGCGGCAAAGGTCAAATGTCCAAATTGATAAACAACGATCAGTTGTTTATCAATTTGTCCTCATCGCTCCAGCTGTAGAGCTTACGGATGTCCTTGCCAACGACCTCGGAGGGATGCTCGCTCGCTATCTTTCTCATAGCGTTGAAGTGCACCTGGCTGCCTGCGTCGGACATATCGAGAAGGAAGTCCTTTGCAAAAGTTCCGTCCTGAATGTCGGAGAGGATCTTCTTCATAGCCTTCTTTGTATCTTCTGTGATGATCTTGGGACCTGTGATGTAGTCGCCGTATTCTGCTGTGTTGGAGATAGAGTATCTCATACCC
>CAYZHW010000175.1:0-3448 GCA_964478105.1 uncultured Lachnospiraceae bacterium
CACCCGCTGATCCCACAAGAGCGGCGGATGATACTTATACCTACACGTTCGCAGGATGGGACAAGACGGTAACGACGGTGAGCGGAGATGCGACCTATACGGCTACATATACTGCGATGCCTAAAACACCTGCTGCCGAAAAAGATGCTATACAGATTGTAGTTGAAGACAAGGAAGTTGTTCGCGGCAACAGTGTTGAAGTCAAGGTCTCTGTAAAGAACAACACCGGATTTTCTTACCTCGAGGTAAGTCCGGTTTTGCCTGCAGAGTTTGAACTTGTAAGTGTAAACAACGGGTCTATCATATCCGATTTTACGACGGGTAAGCAGTATGTATGGCTCAATGACTGCAATGTAACGGACGATGGTGTACTTATGACATTCGTATTTAACATTCCGGATACACTTGATGCAGGAGAATACGATATCGGACTAATTATCAGAGGATGCTGTGATATTACAGAAAACGATGTTGATTGTGTTGCAGTAAGCGGAACTGTCACTGTTCTCGATATTGTATACGGTGACGCAACGGGTGACGGAATTGTTGACGGAAAAGACCTTGTGAGACTTAAGAAATATATCGCTGCGTATGACTATGACACGGAAACATCAACCGTTGCTATCGGTGCGGGGGCTGATGCGACGGGAGACGGTCTCATTGACGGCAAGGACTTGGTAAGACTTAAAAAATACATCGCGGCATATGACTATGATACGGGCACGTCAAGCATTGTGCTCGGACCGAGTGCGAGGTCGTAATTTTATTAAAGCAAAAAGCATCTGCATTATGAGTGCAGATGCTTTTCGCTTTTGTTGACAGTTCTGCTTGTGTAAAACAGACAAGTGATATGCCTGCCTTTTGTGAAAAAAGCCGATTTTGTTTTTTCTTATGTTGCGACCTCTTGATAAATGCTGTCGTATGTGATACAATAAAATAGACAAGTGTTTAACTGTTTCGACTGTTTCAGCATTATATATACGGAAGGGTGTCCCTATGAAAAAAGTTATAATTTTACTGTTTGTGCTCATTTGCGCTCTGTTGGCCGCATCGTGCGAATGTGAGCATACTTTCGGCGAATGGACAGAGACGGTGCCTGCTGCCTGCACTGCCGACGGAGAAAAGGTGCGTGTTTGCACAGAATGCGGAATTGAGGAAAAAGAGCCCGTCGCTATGACGGGGCATACCCTCGTCGTCGATCCGGCGGTGGCGCCGACCTGCCTTGCAGAGGGGTTGACGGAAGGAAGTCATTGCTCTGTCTGCGAGGCTGTTATAACCGAGCAGCGTATGGTAAACATTACCGGTCACACTATTGTAAAAACGCCTGCGGTTCCTGCGACCTGCTTTGAAGAGGGAAAGAGCGAGGGAAGTACGTGCTCGTATTGCGGAGCGGTCTTTGCAGAGCCGTACAAGACTCCTGCCCTCGGACACAGCTATACAAGGGTGAAGGTGCTTCAAGAAGCGACCTGTGCCAACTCGGGAATAAAGGAATACACTTGCGAAAGATGTGATCTCGGATACAGCGAGAGATATTCGCTTCCGGAGAAAAGCGCGGAGGATATATACAGAGAAGCGCTGTCTTACGTCGGTGAGATAATCGCATACGATAAAAACGGCAGAGAGTGCGGTGTCGGAACCGGCTTTTTGTGCTCGGGCGACGGAAGAGTCCTCACCAATTACCACGTTATGCGCGGGGCATATTCTGCAAAGATCACGATAAACGGTGTTGAGTATTCCGTTTCGCATATGCTTGGATATGACAAAAATATCGACCTTGCAATGCTTCAGATAAATAAAAAGAGCGCGTCG
Source organism: uncultured Lachnospiraceae bacterium (assembly GCA_964478105.1). Taxonomy (GTDB): domain Bacteria; phylum Bacillota; class Clostridia; order Oscillospirales; family CAG-272; genus CAYZHW01. The sequence goes on from CAYZHW010000175.1 coordinate 1,810, forward strand.
GTAGCGGCTGTATGTTATGAGACGCAGAAGGCGGGGCAGACCGTCTATACGGTAGGCTCTTCAAAGGGATTGACCAATACTTATTCCAAGGGTATCGTTACATATGCCGACCGTGAACTCGACGGAGTTAAATACGTTCAGCACGATGCCGCGATATCGGACGGGAACTCGGGCAGTCCGCTTTTAAATGCCTACGGCGAGGTCGTCGGGGTTAATACGATGTCCAGAACAGATGCGCAAAACATCAATTTTGCCGTTTCGATATCCGAGATAAAGAATCTTGATATGTCGAAAAAAATGACAATGGCAGAGTTCTATGAGAAAGAGGGCAACGCCTACCGCATTCTCGTTGACGCTATCCTTGCATCGGGCAAGACAATCGGATCTGTGACAAGCTGTGATTTCACGCTTGACGAAGAAGAATTCACAATACTCTATAAATCGGATAAAGACGAAGTAATTGTTTCGTATCAAGCCGAGAGCGACGGAATCGTGATGGCATTTGAGATCACTATAAACTCAAATCCTTCCACATTTATGTACAGTATCTCTGCGGCGCCCAAAAACGGCTCTGCCGATCCTATCGTAGTGAGCGGAACTCACGAATCGGCAAAATATGAATACGCCGGTACACTTGAGCCGAGCAGTGTAAAGAATATCTCGAGAGGCACAGAGGAATATGAGAGTTTCGTTGCGGGCGGTTCAATGGTGATCTCGGCAAACATTATCGCGCTTGAATATTTTACATATATAACGGGTATCGATGTAAACATATCCGATCTTGGTTTTGTTTCGTTTGTTGATTCCTTATCTTGATAAAAGCAATAAAAAAGCACGCGAAAGCGTGCTTTTTTATTGCTTCAAATCTCGAAACGGATACTATTCAGTCTCCGAATTCTTCTGTAAGTATCTCTGCGGCGATCCTTACCATATCGGCGCAGGGGCGTTTTTTGTAATATACAGGTGTTCTTGCTTCGGGGACGTGGGATTCGGTCGTTTCTTTGTCAAGTCCCAAGAGCTCACGGCAAATAAGTGAGCCTGTCTCGGCTTTGAACTTTTCTGCAAGCTCACGCACCTTCGCGTAATTTGCCGCTTTGCCGTCACGGTCTGCGCCGTCGGTAGCACCGGTTTCAAGTCCCGCTATCATAAACATTCCCGACGCCGCACCGCAGACCTCGCGCATACGGCCCATACCGCCGCCGAACGAGCTTGAGAGCTTAAGCGCAGTTTCTTTGTCTATTCCGTATTTGTCTGCAAAAGCGGAAAATACCGCCTGTGCGCAGTTGTATCCATCGTTAAATAATTCGAGTGCGGTGTCTGTGCGTGTTTTCATAGTTTATTTTCCTCGTATTTTTTGTTTTATTGTAGCATAATTTAATGAATATTGCAACATTTTGCCGTGCGGAACGGCTTAAATCAGGACTCAAAACGTCGCACGCTGTCCCAAGATCGGACTCGAACCAACAACGAAAATTCGCTTTGCGAATTTTGTTGGCGAGTTTTGCTTATGGCAAAACGTCGCACACAGGTCTCACGCCAGCTATCCCAGCCATAGAAAAAGGACGCTTTGGCGTCCTTTTTCTATGGCTGGGATAGCTGGACTCGAACCAGCGAAATGCAAGAGTCAAAGTCTTGTGCC
>CAYZHW010000176.1:0-3395 GCA_964478105.1 uncultured Lachnospiraceae bacterium
TGGCAACTGCGTCTCGATTTGTAAAGCTTGCACTTAAATGATGCGGTATGACTGACCTTTTTGACGGTATAGTTTTCTGTACAGAGGTCAAAAAGAGCAAAGAGTATCCCGATGTTTTCTACAGAATACATCGGCGAAGGCGATTCACTTGCAAGACTTATCGACGAAATATAGTAAAAAATCCGAGGTTTACCTCGGATTTTTCTTGCGTAAAGCGGTTTTTTGTGGTAATCTATTATCATAAAAGTAAATGAGGTGATCATATGGAATTCAATGTTAATCATCCAATTTTATTCGTGATCGTCGGTATAATTATCGCGGTCGTTCTTGGGCAGTCGTTTTATTTCCTTCTTAAGGCGACAAAACGGGCAAAAGAGCTCGGTATAGGCGCCGACACAGTCAAGAAAACGATATCATCATCTGCGGTGTTTACGATAGCACCCGCTGTGTCGATACTTGTCGGTGTTGTCGTGCTTTCCAAGGCGCTTGGAGTTGCGCTTCCGTGGCTGCGTCTTTCGGTTATCGGTTCTATTACATACGAAAACATTGCCGCTCAGAACGCCCTCACAGCGGCAGGACTTTCTGCGAGTGAAACCGTTACAGATCCGTCCATTTATGTTACGATCCTTTGGGTAATGACCATCGGAATCGCGGCAGGCCTTGTATTCGTTCCCTTTGTAACTAAAAAGATCCAGGGCGGTATGATGAAAATGGGAATGAAAGACAAAAAATGGGGAGAGATATTCAATAACGCAATGTTTCTCGGTATGATATCCGCTTTTCTCGGGTATGTTTTCTGCGATGTGGGCAGTGTATTTGCAGGCGAGACCGCAGGTCTTGTTCCCGTATGCGTTATGGTTGTTTCCGCTGTCGTTATGGCGGCGTGCGGATTGCTCGCAAGAAAAGGCGGCGTAAGATGGCTCGAGGATTATGCGCTGCCGTTTAGTCTGATTATCGGTATGGCGTCAGCAATACCGTTTACAGCTTGGCTTGGTTAAGGAGGCGATATTATGAAAAATTCCAATAAACTTTCGTATATGGACAGCGTTCACCGCGACGGTCGTATCTGGGGAATCCTTGTAGGCGCTATAATACTGTTATTTCCGGTGGCTGTTTCATTAATATTCAGTACTGCACCAGATCTCAAGGTTTTGGCACAGGGACTTCTTGCCACCGCTCCGATGTATTGGGCGGTCGGCATAATTGAGATATTCACCTACGTACCAATGCTCGGTGCAGGCGGCACATATCTTTCTTTTGTAACCGGCAATATTTCCAACCTTAAACTTCCGTGCGCGATCGATGCTATGGAACGTGCAAAGGTTAAAGCATCAAGTGAAGAGGGGGAAGTTATATCCACAATCGCTATCGCTGTATCCAGCATCGTTACAACTCTTATTATCATCGTTGGTGTAATATGTATAGTACCTCTCACGCCGATTCTTGAGTCTGCTGTACTTAAGCCTGCATTCGATATGATACTACCCGCACTTTTCGGCGGCCTTGCGGTAGTATTTATCTCTAAAAATGCGAAGCTTGCCGTTGCGCCTATCATTCTTATGCTTGTTCTCTTCATCTTTGTTCCGGCGCTCAACGCAGGCACGGTCGGCATTATGGTGCCCGTCGGCGTTGTATTTACGGTCGCGGTTGCAAGAATAATGTACAAGAAAGGCTGGCTCTGATATGTGGTGGATAATACCTGTTGCATTTATAATCATATTTTTTGCAGTCATTTTTATACGTACGATTCGATTTAAGCCGACTGATAACGTAAAGCTTATTGAAGGAGAAGAGACCTTTAACAAAGCGAAGGTCGCAAACAACCTTTGTGAGCTAGTGAGATGCAAGACCGTTTCGTACAAAGATCATTCTCTCGAAGATGATTCTGAGTTTGAAAAACTAATAAAACTTTTGCCCAAATTGTATCCAAACGTCTTCAAGACCTGTTCGTTCGAGCGCCTTGAAGACAGAGGATTGCTTTTCTGCTGGAAGGGCAAGAGCGAGGGCGATCCTGCCGTGCTTATGGCACATTATGACGTTGTTCCGGTTGACGCGGACGGTTGGGAAAAACCGCCGTTTGATGCAGAGATCGAAGACGGTGTGATCTGGGGCAGAGGAACGCTTGATACGAAGGTAACCTTTGGCGGAATACTTTTTTCTGCCGATCACCTCATCGCAAACGGTTTTGTACCCGAGCACGATGTTTACTTTGCTTTCTCAGGCGGAGAAGAGGTAAACGGTAAGGGTGCGTCTAATATAGTTGATCTGTTTGAAAAGAAAGGGATCACCCCTGCCTTTGTTTTAGACGAGGGCGGTGCTGTAGTTGAAAACGTATTTCCCGGGGTCGCAGGAGCGTGCGGACTTATCGGTATTGCCGAAAAAGGGATGCTTAACGCACGCTACAGTGTAAGATCAAGCGGAGGACACGCCTCGGCTCCAAAACCTAACGGACCCGTTGACAGACTTGCCGCGGCTTGCTGCAAAGTCTTAAAGAATCCGTTTAAATATCACATTACACCACCTGTTGCAAAGATGTTTGATACCCTCGGCCGACACTCAAACTTTCTCTACAGAATGATATTTGCCAACCTTTGGTTGTTTGCACCCGTTCTTGATATGATATGTAAGAGCTCGGGCGGTGAGCTTAACGCGCTTATGCGTACCACGGTTGCTTTTACACAAATGAGCGGTTCATCGGCGGCAAACGTCATCCCGCCGTGCGCAGAGATGATCTCTAATATGCGCCTCAACCCCTTCGATACAATGGTATCGGCGCTTGAGCACCTGCGAAAGGTCGTCGGTGACGAAAATGTCGAAATAAGTGCCATAGACGGTATGGACCCGAGCCGTATCTCACGCACAGATTGTGAGGGGTGGGACAAGGTGGCATCGGCTGTTGCATCAACCTGGAAAGGATGTATCGTATCCCCGTATCTTATGGTACAGTGTTCGGACAGCCGCCATTGGGGAAAAGTGTCCGATAAGGTATATCGCTTCTCTGCAATGGATCTGACAAGCGCCGAGCGTGCGACGATCCACGGGCACAATGAGCGCATCAGACTGGACTGCCTATACCGCTCTACTGAATTCTTTATAAGACTTATGCGTCAATGTTAAAAAAATCCCGCTGTAAAAAAAACAGCGGGATTTTTTTGCGCTTTTTCCAAACCAAATCTTAAATTCTGACACTATATAGTTGAATAACGTAAACTACAAGTTGATTGACATTTGCACGTTGGCAGTGGGATAATATTTAAAAAGCATCGGGAGGTAAATATGTCCAAAGAAAAGAAAAAAGAAAAAAAGATACCGCTCAGGCGCACGCTTTCAAATAATCTTTTTGCATTTACCGCAATATGGCGCGCCTCACCGTTTTATCTGATAGTTTATCTCGG
>CAYZHW010000177.1:0-3338 GCA_964478105.1 uncultured Lachnospiraceae bacterium
ATTGATTAAAAGCCGCCCAAAGGGACTACCTGCTCTATCGCAGGTGTCCCTTGGGAGCTTTTTTACTGTTCCTTTTTATATTCTTTATATATCTTTTTCTTTCTAAGGACTGTAAAGAGCGCCATCAATGGAATATTGAGCGCAATAGGCAGGATCGAACGTATTATCGGAACATTTTCTATGAGCGCACCGATCATAAATACGGGTGACAATACGGTATAGATAGGATTTCCCAGTTGTGTTGAGATAAGCGGCCATATCCAAAGCGAAGCTTCGCTTACGCATGCAAGAACTGCAAAGACCGCAAAAAGCAGTTTGCCTTCGTTTTTTTAAATCCGATGTATTCTCCCTTAAAATCAAAGGGCTCACCGACCGTCATATTAAGCATATAGTCGTTTTTTATCGCCCTCATATGTACAAATCCGTACGAGAACGTAAAAAACAGAAGCATTACAACATATCCCACCGCAGAGCGCATTTCCCTAGTCGCACTCTCCATAAGCGCATATGCGATAAAATACATTATAAACAAATATAACACAAACGCTGCCATTCCGGATATAGCAATTTCTTTAATTGCACTTAATACTTTTTTCTTTTCAAACATAATTTTCCTCCATATCAGAATTTATACCGTATATGAATAAGACACGGTATAAATCAAAAAGGTTGGAATCTTTTGAAAATTATTTTTCGAGTACATCCGCTATTCTCTTGCAGGCAAAGCCGTCGCCGTAAGGATTGGACGCGTGTGACATTTTTTCGTATTCTTCCCTGTTCTCAAGAAGAAGCTTGAAGTTGTTATAAATGACCTCTTCGTCAGTTCCGACAAGTCTAAGCGTTCCTGCCGCAATTCCTTCGGGACGCTCTGTTGTGTCGCGCATTACAAGCACCGGCTTGCCGAGCGAGGGGGCTTCCTCCTGGATACCGCCCGAATCGGTAAGTATCATATAACTTCTTGCAAGAAAGTTGTGAAAGTCGAGCACCTCAAGCGGCTCGATGATGCGTATTCTGTCGCATCCGCCAAGCTCTTCTGCCGCCGCGGCGCGTACAACGGGATTCATATGTATGGGATAGAGCGCCTTCACGTCGGGGTGCTCATCCATAACGCGGCGGATAGCGCGGAACATCCCCTTCATCGGCTCGCCGAGATTCTCGCGACGGTGCGCTGTTATCATAATAAGGCGGCTGTCCTTTGCCCATTCGAGCTCAGGATGGATGTAATCCTTGCGCACCGTGGTCTTGAGCGCATCTATTGCGGTATTGCCTGTAACATATATATCGCTCTCGTTCTTTCCCTCACGGAGAAGATTATTTTTTGAGAGCTCGGTCGGCGCAAAGTTGTATTTGGAGATGATAGAAACCGCCTGGCGGTTGAATTCCTCGGGATAGGGACTGTAGATATTATACGTGCGCAGTCCCGCCTCAACGTGACCCACAGGAATCTGCTTATAGAAGCAGGCGAGTGCGGTGACAAATGTGGTCGACGTGTCGCCGTGCACAAGTACAACATCGGGGCTCACCTCGTCAAGCACGCCGCCGATACCGTTAAGGATGTTAGTGGTAATATCAAAGAGCGTCTGCTTGTCCTTCATAATGGAGAGGTCATAGTCGGGAGTGACAGAAAATGCCTCAAGCACCTGGTCGAGCATCTGTCTGTGCTGTCCCGTGACGCAAACGACTGTTTCTATATTCTTTCTGCTTTTTAATTCATTTACCAAAGGGCACATTTTTATCGCTTCGGGACGCGTGCCGAAGACGAGCATTACTTTTTTCATCGTCATACTCCTAAAAATTGTTCTTTCATAATTATACTAAAACCGCCGTGAAGTGTCAAGTCTAATAAAAATATACAAATGTGGGGATTTTTTTAAATATTCCTTGCTAAAAATCGGCTTTTGTGGTATGATAAGTGCATCAAGACCTTATGGAGGCATTATGGTTACTGCAATTCTAATAATTATTTTGCTGATTCTTTTTTATTTTGCGCTCGTTATGCCGCGCGCGACCGAGCGTCCCGATATGTCATATATGCTTATGCGCAAGTACGCGCACAGAGGCTTCCACGGTGAGGGCGCACCTGAAAACACACTTGCGGCTTTCTCACGTGCAATAGAAGAGGGATACGGAATCGAGCTTGATGTTCAGCTTACAAGTGACGGTGTTCCGGTCGTTTTCCACGATTATACGCTTACACGTATGCTTGGTGCAGATAAAAAGGTATCCGAGCTCACGCTCGCCGAGCTTAAAGAATATACCTTTGAAGGGCCAGAAGAAAAGGTGCCCACCTTTGAAGAGGTGCTTGAGCTTGTAGACGGCAAGGCCCCGCTTCTTATAGAACTTAAAGGTGAGGATGCAAGCACCGCACTTTGCGAAAAAACAGCCGATATGCTTGATAATTACACAGGCGTGTTTGCACTGCAGTCATTTAATCCGCTCCTTATGCGCTGGATGAAGCTTCACCGACCGCAGTTCATCCGCGGACAGCTTGCAACTAAAAAGTATGATGGCAAAAACACCATACTTGCTTTTGCACTTCGCCATATGTTGCTGAATTTCCTCTCGCGTCCCGATTTTGCCTCATACTGTTATAAATATCACACTCTCACGCTTGATATATTTAAGCTCTTCTCTGCACCGCGATTCGCGTGGACGATAAGAAACACCGAGGAAGAAGAAATAGCAAATAAAGGATTTGAAACTGTTATTTTTGAAAATTACAACGCATAAGAAAAAGCACGCCGCGGCGTGCTTTTTCTTATGTTATAAAATGTCGATATATTCCCCGTTAAGAGCCTTGTTCATACTTCTCACTGCGCAGAATTTTCCGCACATAGAGCAAGTGTCATCGTGCTCGGGCTTACGCTCGTCACGGATGCGCTTTGCTGTTTCGGGATCCAGAGCGCAAACCCACTGCTCCTCCCAATCAAGCTTACGGCGAGCATCTCCCATGCGGTCATCGATGTCCCTTGCGTGAGGGATCTTCTTTGCAATATCTGCGGCGTGGGCGGCGATCTTGGATGCGATGATGCCTTGCTTCACATCATCTATATTAGGGAGCGCCAGATGCTCGGCGGGCGTTACATAGCAAAGAAATGCTGCGCCGGAGGCTGCCGCAATGGCACCGCCGATAGCAGATGTAATATGGTCATAACCTGGTGCGATATCGGTAACAATGGGGCCGAGTACGTAGAAGGGCGCACCCATACAGACAGTTTGCTGCATCTTCATATTCGCTTCGATCTGATCCATCGGCATATGTCCGGGGCCCTCTACCATGACCTGTACGTCATGCTCCCAAGCACGCTTGGTCAGTTCGCCGAGGCGTACAAGCTCCT
>CAYZHW010000178.1:0-3309 GCA_964478105.1 uncultured Lachnospiraceae bacterium
TCCCCCCGATTCTACCATTGGTAGAGTCGGGGAGTTCTTTATTCTACCGTAGAATCACACACTCTCGACCTCCCGCAAAGGGCGGTAGGTTGATAATTCATTGTGGTAAATATAAAATAAATGTGTTGCTGGAAAAGGAGGGTGTTTATGGACAAACGAAAGGTCATATATTACACTGACGAGCATAACGACGAGTTTTCGCTGACCGAGATCACGGCGAAAAAAATAGACGGCGAATATGTGTACTGTTACGATTCCCACTGGAAACGCTTTACGCATTTCTTTTGGTATCGGATTGTTGCAACTCCTGCCGCGTTCATATACACCAAAATCATCTTTGCACATAAGATCGTCGGAAAAGAAAAGCTTAAAAACTTTAAAAAGACGCCGTATTTTATGTACGGTAATCACACACAGGACATTGCCGATGCATTTATACCGAGCCTTCTGAATTTTCCCAAACATAATTACGTTATTGTGCATCCGAACAACGTGTCGATGCCTTATCTCGGAAAGATAACCCCATCGCTGGGGGCGCTCCCGCTCCCGGATGATACGGCGGCGTATAAGAAGTTTATCTCTGCGATAAAGCGCAGAATAGGCGAAGGGCATACCGTTGTCATTTATCCTGAAGCGCATATATGGCCGTATTATACGGGAATACGCGATTTTCCCGACACCTCGTTTTCGTATCCGATAAAGTACGGTACGCCTGTTTTTTGCTTCACAAATACTTATAGGAAACGACGTTTTTTCAAAAGGCCTAAGATAGTGACTTATATCGACGGTCCGTTTTATCCCGATAAAAGCCTGCGTCCGAAAGAGCAGCGCAAGGACCTTCGGGACAGAGTTTACAAAAGAATGTGCACGCGCTCGAAAATGTCGAACGCGGTGCAAATAGAATACGTAAAGAAGGATGAAAATGGTTAATATTTTATTTTGCGGAAATGACGGAGTTTTTGACGGGATGCTCACCTGCGCACTTTCAATATTGAAACGTACCCCTTCGCGTGAGCCCTTTGCTTTCTATATTTTTACAATGGACGTATCGCACATAAAGGAAAGCTACCGCCCGGTAAGCGCGCGCCAAGTGGAGTTTTTTGAGGATGTAATAAAGGAATACAACCCCCAAAACAGCGCCAAGCTTGTAGACGTTACCGATATTTATAAGAAAGAGTTTGACGCATGTCCCAACGAAGATGCATACTGTTCACCGTACACACTTATACGGCTTTTTGCCGATAAAGCGGGTCTGCCTGATAAGGTGCTGTACCTTGATGTTGACATAATGTTCAACCGCGACATACATCTGCTTTATGATACAGATGTCGAGGGATATGAATATGCAGCCGCACGCGACCATTACGGAAAATATCTTGTAAATCCCAATTACATAAATGCGGGTGTCCTGCTTTTCAATATGAAGATGATGCGCGAGACCGGGATCTTTGAAAAGGCAAGAAAGCTTATAAAAACCAAAAAGCTTATGTTTGCCGATCAGAGCGCACTTATCCGCTCGACGACAAAAAAGAAGATGCTTCCGCAAAGATTCAATGATCAGAAGTATCTGCACGCTCACACCGTTGTGCGGCATTTTTCAAAGAGGTTGTTTTGGCTTCCTTATCCGCACACCGACAACATAAAGCAATGGCACGTGAGCAAGGTCCACAAGGTATTTGCCTATTATTGCTTTGACGACATACTTTATGAATACATTTATCAAAAAGAGAAGTACAACAGAGAGGTAGGAGCAAAATGAGACAAACAGTGCCGATATTTTATGCTTGCGACGATAATTTTGTAAAATACACTATCGTATCGCTTTCATCTATGATAAAAAACGCTTCCAATGAATATGATTACCGTGTTTATGTCCTTCACACCGAGATATCGGATGAGATGAAGCGAAAAACACTGGAGCTCGAGACAGACAGCTTTAAGGTGTTATTTGTGAATGTAACAGACAAGCTTGAAGCCATAAGCGAAAAGCTGCCTATACGCGATTACTATTCGAAGACGACCTATTACAGGCTTTTTATCGCCGAGATGTTTCCCGAATATCATAAGGCGATATACTTCGACAGCGATACTGTAGTACAGGGCGATATATCTGAGCTTTATTCTATTGATATCGGCGATGCGTATGTAGGCGCTTGCCACGAGGAAGCGATGGTTCAGGTCGATGAGTACGGTACGTATGTAGAGAAGGTTATCGGTATATCCAGATACAATTTCTTTAATGCGGGAATGATACTTATCAACTGTGACCGATTCAGAGAGTGCAGAGTGCTTGATAAATTTATTGAGTATCTCAATGTATATACCTTTGTCGTCACACAGGACGAGGATTATCTTAATCTAATTTGCAAAGATCACGTACATTGGATAGACAGCCGCTGGAATACCGAGATCTTCGGCAATATCGCATATCCTATCGAAGAGGCTAAAGTACTTCACTACATTATGACAAACAAACCGTGGCATTACTCCGATTGCCGTCACGGGGACATATTCTGGCATTACGCAAAAGATACTTCGGTGTATGAAGAGATCCTCTCCGTACTCGAGTCGTATACCGATGAAGAACGTGAACGTGACAGGATATCCTGCGATAACCTTCTTATGCTTGCCGTAAGCGAAACGAACAGAGAGGATAATTACCTTAACCGTATCAACGCAAAGATGCGTGCGCGTGACAGAGTTGAGGTTATCAACAAGATAGAAGAATATGAAAAAACGGGAAAGTTTGATATAGACGTTGAAGAAGATCCCCCCTCAAAGGTTCTTATGCCCGACGATATAGAATATATTGACAAGACTTTTGGTGACAAAATAAAAACCAAGCTTGCATTTATGATGGCGCGAAAATTCGTCCACAGCCTTATTGATGAAAAAAAGCTTATCATAAAAGAGATCCGTGGCCTTGAGCATTTTAAGGAACTTCAGAGCGGAGCGGTCATTACCTGCAACCACTTTAATGCATACGACAGTTTTGCTATGCAGATCGCATATGAAGCCGCAGACCAGAGTGACAGGACATTTTATCGGGTGATACGAGAGGGAAATTACACGTCGTTCCCGGGCTTTTACGGATTTCTTATGCGTCATTGTAATACGCTTCCGCTATCTTCGAACCGAAAAACGCTCAATAAATTTATGAGTGCGACCGATAAGATACTCAAAGACGGAAATTTCGTACTTGTTTACCCCGAGCAGAGTATGTGGTGGAATTACCGCAAACCGAAACCGCTCAAAAAGGGTGCGTATATTTTTGCGGTCAAAAACAATGTGCCCGTGTTACCTTGCTTT
>CAYZHW010000179.1:0-3308 GCA_964478105.1 uncultured Lachnospiraceae bacterium
AAAGCTTATCGGAAAGCCTGAGCGGTATCTGTTTCTTTTCTGCCATCAGTACAAGCTACCCGAATTTACAACGGGCTGCGCGTCGTGGTTACCGCAGAGCACGACGAGAAGGTTTGAGACCATTGCAGCCTTTCTTTCATCGTCAAGCTCAACGATCTTGTTCTCGTTAAGACGCTCAAGAGCCATTTCTACCATACCGACAGCACCGTCAACTATCATCTTTCTCGCGTCGATGATGGCAGACGCCTGCTGACGCTGAAGCATTACCGCCGCGATCTCGGGCGCATATGCAAGATATGTGATCCTCGCTTCGATTATCTCAATGCCCGCACTTGTTACCTTGGACTGTATCTCTTCCTTGATCCTGTTTGCGACTATCTCACTCGAACCGCGCAAACTTCCCTCATCGGCAATTCCGTCACCGGTAGTGTCGACACCGGGCGCTACGTCGTAGGGGTATATACGAACGATATTGCGAAGTGCACTGTCACACTGGAGCGAGAGATATTCCTTATAGTTGTCGACCTCAAAGACCGCCTTTGCTGTGTCGACCACTCGCCAGATGACAGCAATTCCTATCTCCACGGGATTTCCGAGACAGTCATTGATCTTCTGACGGCTGTTGTTGAGTGTCATCGCCTTAAGCGAGATCTTCTTGTTCATTACCTCTACATTCGCCTGACCTGTCGCCGCCGATATTACCGGCTTTGTTGTGACGTCACCGCTTTGCGAGAGCTTTGTCTTTGCCGCGGGATTTACCGCTGTGCAGAAGGGGTTTACAAAGTAGAATCCGCTGTCCTTGAGTGTGCCTATGTATTTACCGAAAAGTGTGAGCACGAGCGCTTCTTGCGGACCAAGAACCTTGAGTCCGAGAAAAGGCACCCAGCCTGCGCAAACCCAGATCATACCGATGACAAACAGCGGAACACCAATCGTAATCCCCGCATCCATCATAATGCCGCCAAAGATCACCAAAGCAACCGCTGCAAGATACAAAAGTATCCATACGAACATCATAAGCATACCGTTTCTCTTTTTGTTCAAAACTATCTCTTTCATTGATAACGACCTCCGTATATCTCGTTGATATCATAATGATATCATATATCGGAAAGTTTGTCAATAAAAAAATGTTGCCGAATGGCAACATTTTTTGTTTTTTACAAATACGCCTTAAGTCTCTCGATGTTGTTCTGTTCAAATGTCACTACCTCGCCCGCGAGGTTTACGGCATCCTGTGAGATATTACAGTGCTTTGCGGCGTTGATATACTTTGTCATATCAACGATACCCATACTCGAGCCCTGTATCATCATCTCGGCGATGTGCGAGCTTGAGGAATCTACCATAGTGTTCATCATAATGCCCGCTTTTGCGGGGATCTTCTTCATCATACCTTCTTCTTCGGGGTGCACGCCCGCATTTTTCAGCATATCAGAGGCGCGCACGGCGAAGTTTTCATACCCCGTAAGCTGGGTAGTAAGGTCGGATATCATCTTCTCATCCTTGACTTTGGGCAAAAGAGAGGTTATAGAATCCGATCCCATTTTTACATTTTTATAGATGTGTTCAAGTATTTCGTTCGTTTTTTCCATTTTCGTCTTCCTTTTTTATCATATTTCTGAGTGCGGCAAGCGCATCCGAAAGTCCGCCTACCTCGTCGATTATCCCGTAGCGCACTGCCTCTACCCCGTCAATTATCGATCCCACATCGGTCGCGATCTCGTCGGTCTTCATCATAAGTGAACGAAGTGACTCTGCCGACACCTGCGAGTGGGCGGCAATGAAGTCAAGTATCCTGTCTTGCATACGGTCAAAATAATAAAATGTCTGAGGCACGCCCACCACAAGTCCCGTAGTGCGCACGGGATGTATCGTCATCGTCGCCGACGGCACGATAAACGAGCGTCGGGCAGATACGGCAAGCGGCACTCCTATCGAATGTCCGCCGCCGAGCACGAGCGACACGGTCGGCTTTTTCATAGAGGCTATCATCTCGGATATCGCAAGTCCCGCCTCCACATCCCCGCCCATTGTATTGAGCACGACAAGAAGACCGTCGATCTCATCACTCTCTTCGATTGCAACGAGCAGCGGTATCATATGCTCATACTTTGTCGTTTTTTGATTTTCACCGAGAAGATAATGCCCCTCGACCTGACCGATGATCGAAAGGCAATGTATCGCGCCTTTTGAATTTTTCACGACTACCGATCCGTTGTCGCACGATTCGTCCTTTGTTTCCTCTGGCATTCTATCACTTCCTTTGCTGTAAAATATTATTACCCGAAAAACTCTATCATATGTAAAATAATCTTCAAAAGATTATTTACAATTCAAAAAAAATATGTTATAATGAATAGGAATGTAAAAAAATATCCATTATAGAGGAAGGAAGTATATTATGGCAAACACAATTCTTGTTGAAACATCCGCAAGACACGTACATCTTTCCGAAGACCACATCAAAGTTCTCTTCGGCGAAAACGCAACTCTTACACACAAGAAGGATCTGAGCCAGCCCGGCCAGTACGCTTGTGAAGAGAGAGTTACACTCGTAGGTCCCAAGAAGGAGATCAAAAATGTTATCATCCTCGGACCCGCTCGTCCCGCAACTCAGGTTGAGGTATCCTTCACAGATGCAAGAACACTCGGCGTTACAGCTCCCGTTCGTGAGAGCGGTGACGTTGCAGGCAGTGCAGGCTGCAAGCTCGTCGGGCCCTGCGGCGAAGTTGAGATAAATGAGGGTGTTATCATAGCAAAGCGCCACATCCATATGACACCCGCTGACGCAGAAGTCCTCGGCGTATCCGACAAGGAGATCGTAAAGGTCAAGATCAATTCCGAGCGTACAACAATTTTCGATGACGTTGTAGTAAGAGTAAGCCCCAAGTTCGCACTTGCTATGCACATCGACACAGACGAAGCTAATGCTGCATGCGCATTCGGCGCTTGCCAGGGTGAGATCGTTAAATAAGTTATAAATTTTTATTTATATAGTAAAGCAAAGGAGTAACAAAACATGGATAATATCGTTTTCTCCAAAGAAGTAGAAAACATGTGCGTTGTGGCTAAAGGCCCGAAGCACGGTCCCGCTCCCATTCCCGAAGAGGGCAAATGGGTAGAGGCAAAGCAGATCACAGACATCTCTGCTTACACACACGGTGTAGGCTGGTGTGCTCCCCAGCAGGGTGCATGCAAGCTCTCGCTCAATGTTAAGAACGGCATCATCGAGGAAGCTCTCGTTGAAACAATCGGTTGCTCGGGTATGACACACTCCGCAGCTATGGCTGCTGAGATCCTTCCCG
>CAYZHW010000180.1:0-3298 GCA_964478105.1 uncultured Lachnospiraceae bacterium
GCGTGGGCAAAACATATCTTGCACAGACGCTTGCAAAAACGCTCAAGGTGCCCTGTGCGATCGCGGACGCTACAACGCTTACCGAAGCGGGTTACGTCGGCGAGGACGTGGAAAATATCCTTCTGCGCCTTATACAGGCGGCAGACTATGATATTGAGCTTGCCGAAAAAGGAATCATCTATATAGACGAGCTTGACAAGGTAGCGCGCAAGAGCGAGAACCGCTCTATCACCCGCGATGTTTCGGGCGAGGGCGTTCAGCAGGCACTTCTCAAAATACTTGAGGGAACGGTCGCAAACGTACCCCCGCAGGGCGGACGCAAGCACCCGAATCAGGAATTCATCCAGATCAACACGGAAAACATTCTCTTCATCTGCGGCGGCGCATTTGAGTCGCTCGAGCAGGTTATCGAGCAACGCAAGGGCAATCAGACCATCGGCTTTGGCTCGGATATCAAAAAGAAGAGCGAGCGCAAAGAGATGGGCATCTACCGTGACGTTATCCCCCACGATATCGTAAAATACGGACTTATCCCGGAGCTTGTCGGACGTATCCCCGTTATCGTCGCACTTGACGACCTTGACATTGATGCACTCACACAGATAATGACCAAGCCCAAGAGCTCTATCGTTAAGCAATACACCAAGCTCTTTGATATGGATGGCGTAAAGCTTACCATAGACGATGAAGCGATGCGTGCTATCGCAAAAGAAGCGCAGGAACGCGGCACGGGAGCGCGCGGACTAAGATCTATCATCGAGCGCATTATGCAGCCTGTTATGTACGAGATTCCCTCTCGCGATGATGTCGAAGAGGTTATCATAACAAAGGAATGCGTTGAAAATAACGCAAAACCCGAGTTTATATTAAAAACAGCATAAATATCAAAACGCCTTTCGAATGAAAGGCGTTTTTACTTGTTTTTCGGTATTAAAATAAATAGCAAATATCCCAACGAAGCACCGATAAGATTAAGTATAAGGTCGTCTATATCAGCAGACCCGAGGATAGTCACAAACTGCAACAGTTCTATCAAAAGAACCGTAACAGATGAAGCAACAAGTGTATTTTTAAAGGTGCGCAGTTTTTCAAAAACGCACGGCAAAAGAAATCCGAGCGGTACAAACATCACGATATTGCCTGCAAGATTTACAAACGAAAAGCGGACAAGATAGGCATTTTGTGAGTCTTTTATAAGATGAATAAAATCAGCGACCGTGCGAAAAGGAACAATATTATAATTCTGCGACATACATTCAAGGTAAGTTCCGGGCAAAGCGGGTACGATGCGCTGACAAAACAGAAGATATATCATCAAGGCGGCGTATAGAACAAACGCCGCTTTGAATATTATGTCTTGGTATTTTCTCATTCTACGCTTATGCTTGATTTTGTGGATGTTGCCACGATGGAGATGAATGTCTTGCCGCGGTTGATCTCAAGCGGTGTACCGTCGGTATGTGTCAATTCTATGGTAGAATTCTTGTCGGCTCTGCTCCACTTGATCGAAATGTATTTTCCGCCGTAGAGGTATATACCCTCTCCGGAGCCAACTGTATCAACATTGATGCGGTACGCGGGATCGTTGGGAATGAGATTTTCATCCATAAAGAGAAGAATTACATTCTCGGTGCTCACCTTTTCGCCCGTGAGTCTGTCTATATGCAGAACTCCGCTGAACTGATAGTGATCATATTTGTTATTCTCGGCATCGTAAACGAATGACGATGTCTGCACTATCGAGTGAGGAATGGTTATCTTGTTAACTTTTCCCTCAGTCGGGATGTATTCCGTGCCGTATTCAACAAAGCTTAAGGGGTTATCATATGTACTTGAGATCTCGGTACGGAATTTCTTGGCGGCGAACGCCTGCGCAAGTCTCGGACCTGTTGTAACTACGCTGTGTACGTATCCCATATTGTCAACACGCCACTGATCGCGGTAATAGTACGCATCAACATTTCTGCCGTTTACAAAATCAAGATAGTCAAGATTTCTGGCAAATATTTCGCTGTATGCGCCGTCGCTGCCTCCGGCGTGAACAAATATCGCGTCGTGGTTCTGGGAGAATTCAACGAAATACTCTCTTGCCGAACGCACGGAACCCACAACACCAAGAGAGGCGTGATCGAGTGTCACCATCATAAGGCGTGTGATTCCGCCCTCTGCAAGGCACTCATAAATGATATCCGCAGAACCGATACCGTCCTGGGGATTAGCGATCTTGATATTATTGAGCATAATCGCGACCGGTCTGGTTGCGGCAAGCTCTTTGGTTGTAGGAAGTCCTGTAAGCGGATTGATGTACTCGGGCTCGACAGGTGTTACGGGAGTTGCCGTTGTGTCGGGAGATTCTGTGGTCTCTTCCTTGGGCGCGGCTGTCGTCTCTTCCGGAGCAAGCGTTGTATCTTCTCCGTCTACCGACGCGGGAATATGCTCGCCGCAAGCGCCGAGTGCAAGCATAGAAACGAGCAAAAGTACAGAAATTATACGTTTCAATTTACTTCCCTCCGATAATTACGAATTGAGAGCACGCTCAAGCCAGATAATGCCTATATCAAGTGCGTCTGCGAGACCGTTCTTCTCGCCCTGCTTGAGGATCCTTTCGTGTGAGGGGAGACTCTGGTCTGTACTTAGGATCTGAATAAGGACCTTATCGGGAACTTCTGTGTCGCCTACGGGAACGTAGGACATTATCATCATATAAAGAATGCATTTATCGCTCATATTTCCGTAGCAAATAGTATCGCCCTCGCGAACAAGGGGTCTGCCTTTATATTCAAGATATTTTACGTCTTCAATGTTTGCCATTTCCAATATCTCCTTTAAAAATATTTACCTATATATTTTACTATATTTTTTCAGATAAGTCAATCTATATTGTAAATTTACAAAATTTTCATTGTATGATATACGGTGATGCCGCGATATACTCATATGCAGTTCCGCCGCCGTACAAGGTCAACGGATATACCGCATCCGCTCTATGCGATAGTTCTATCTGGCGTTGAGTCCCTTCGTCGCAAGTTTTATATTCCGCAGGTCTGACAAGAACAGTAAAATTCTTTTTCGCTTTTTTCAATATTTCTCTTCCCTTCGCATTTGCTCCGAGAAGCTGGGTATAGCGTGGCATTTCTTTGATATCGCATTCGCGCACACCTATAAGGGCTCCGAGTACCGCACGCCTTATTCTTGCATTTGTATATTTTTTTGTAGCGCAAAGCGCAAACAGCTCAGTAAGAGTTTTCGCCTCTCTTGCAGAATCTGCGATACGCCTGCCAAGTCCTCGCGCACATTC
>CAYZHW010000181.1:0-3292 GCA_964478105.1 uncultured Lachnospiraceae bacterium
TAATTCTCTCATTCATACTCGTTACCTCCGTATATCTATTTTACAACAGCACTTTTGCTATTGCGAAAACGAGTATAGAGATGAAGATTAAAAAAGCAAGAAAATTGCAGTAAAAAAGAGCCAACCGCAGCAAATTTGCTTTCGATTGACTCTTTTCATTTGTTTAGCAGTCCGTTTCTTGGATTTTTAATGAGTTATACTTTGTGCCGTTATCTTTATGAAAAAAGCATACTCCTACACCGCAGTAGATTCGCTGCGCGAACTACGTCGGTCCCCCTCCCCTTCCTTAGGGGAGGCAGAAGAAAACAAACGGTTCGGACAGATGCAATATCAATTCTGTGCACAGATATACGTTACTTCCGTAGGGGCGACCATTGGTCGCCAATTTTTAGCACAGATGCAATACCCGTGCGAACCGCATATAATGGCGTGCACTGCACGCCTCTACAAACGAAATTTCACATCTGTGCACAAGTATCCAATCTCTCCGTAGGGGCGACCATTGGTCGCCAATTTTTAGCACAGATGCAATACCCGTGCGAACCGCATATAATGGCGTGCAGTGCACGCCCCTACAAACGAGATCTCGCATCTGTGCACAGATATCCAATCTCACCGTAGGGGCGACCATCGGTCGCCAATTTTTGCTGCAATTAGTATCATATATAGCCCACTTTATCAACAAGATCAAGCTATAATTAGTCTATATAAAGACTAAGGAGGCAAAATAATGGATAAAAAGGTAAAATTTCTTTCTCAAAATGTAAAAAAGATACGAGAAGAAAACGGATTGTCAATATCTCAGATGGCAAAACTTTTGGAAGTAAAAACATCAAGCATAATAAAATTGGAGCAGGGCGAGCTTGCAGAAGATATTTATCTTGATATTCTTTTTATTATCGAAAGAGAATTCGGCATCGAACCGCGGCGCATTCTTTCCGAAATGATATAACATAAAAACCGCCTCATCGGCGGTTTTTATCTTTATTTTACCTTCTTTTTTCTATCGTGTATTATCATTCCGACAACGGCGAAGCATATCTGCAAAATGTGTGCGGGTAGCACACCGAACGATCCTGTGACAACGTCGTACAGACACCAAAGGCTGACGTTCGTGACGTTCCACACACGGTACATTGCTCCGCTTTTGCTCGTAATACCGAAGATATACGCAAAAAACGCGGCAATTACTATAAGGGCAAAGATGTCAAGTCCGCCCGAAGTCCATATATTAAGTCCTATGGAGATCAGCGCATATAGCGCGACGAGCCACTTCGGAAGCGGCTTCCCGTACGTATCGAATATGTAGTTAACGATAGCAATGACCGCGCCGTAAAAATTTGCGACAGCACCGCCGAGCGCACCGCCCGCAAACAGATATCCAAGACCCGCCACGGTATTACCTATGCATACCGCCGCAAGTATCTTACCCATTGTCTGCCCCTTCATAAGCGAGGCAAAGACCATAATTCCAAAAGCTAAAAAGCTACACAGTGATGACAAAAAAACCATAAAACTCCTAAATTTGTGCAAATACAATTATTATTTTTTCTCTCTGTCGTGTACTATCATTCCGACAAGTGAGACCAACATAAGTATTATGTGTGTCGGCAAGACTCCGTACGAAGCAGTGATAATATCATAGAAGCACCAGAGAAGCGAGTTCGAAATACTCCAGACTCGGTACATTCTGCCGCTCTTGCTTGCGGCTCCCATAATGTAAGCCAAAAATGCGGCGATAACGACAAAGGCAGAAAAATCTGTAAGTCCTGACGTAAGTAGGTTGATCACAACGAATACGACCGCATAGAGGATCAAAAGCCACACGGGAACAGAACGTTCTTTTCTCTCAAAAAAGAAATTGACAAAAGCGATAAGCGCCCCGTATAAACACGCAACAACACCGCTGAGAGCGTCACCTGCAAATATATATCCGATTCCCTGCAGAATATTTCCGATACATATCAAAACAAGGATGAGCCCCATACGCTTGCCCTTCACAAGCGAGGCGGCAATCAAAAATCCGAGTGAAACAAAGCTCAACAGAGTTGACAGGAATAGCATATTATAAATTATCCTCTATTATCTCGATAAGACTTGCGATAAGTCCCTCGTCATTGTCACACGGCGAGATGTCGGCTATCTCACGTATCTTGTCAAGCGCATTTGTCGGGCAAACGGCGACATCTGCCGCGAGGAGCATTTCGTAATCATTTTCGTAGTCACCGCAGGCGTAGACTGTGACCGGTCTGCCCATATCGGCGTAATTCTTCTTTAATTTGAGCATCTTATTCGCCTTGCTCGTTCCCTTTTTCTGAAGCTCGAAAAATTCCGGATCGGAAAGCGCAAAATGGAATATGTTCGAGTACTTCGGCTCGAGATCGGCGCGAAGACGCAATATATTCTCGGCAGACGCGCGGAAAACGCATTTGTACCAATCATCGCCGGGTATCTCGTCGATGGGATACACGCTGAATGTGCCGTCGTTTGACTTGGCGTACTCGAGGCTGAGTCTCGGGCCCTCGACGCTGTCGGTCACCTGCCCTGCCCTTGTCGAAACGCGGAATTCTACACCGGGATAATTTGCCTTGACGTAATGCAGTATGCTGCGCATCGCACCGACGTCCATAAATTCCTCGTCAGATCGCTCTTTTTTGGCAAAATCATAGAAATATGTACCGTTTGCAAGTATGCCCGGTGCGCTTGATATCTCATACACACAGGGGAGCTTGTACTCTATAGTGTTATATATTCTTCCCGTCGCGAAGGTGAAAAGTCCGCCCTCCGAGATAAAATATCTCAGTTTTTCTATATTTCTTTGAACGATCCTTCCGCCCTTACCGAGAAAAGTACCGTCAACGTCAGAAACTATCAGAACTCCGTCAAATTTTCCCATAACTTTCCTTCCTAATTCAATGCTCTCAGTTTGATGAGTACCGCCTCAAAATCAGCAGGCAGCGGGCACTCAAAGCTCACGCACTCTTTTGTGTCGGGGTGCGTAAACGAGAGCCTTTTTGCGTGCAAACACTGACCGGAGATGATCTTTGCGTTCTTTTTTTCAAAATCGGTACCGCCACCGCCGTAGACGGTGTCTCCGACAAGCGGATGCCCGATACTTGCCATATGGACTCTTATCTGGTGTGTGCGCCCCGTCTCAAGCTCAAGCTCAAGATAGGTATATCTTCCGTAGCGTTCAAGCACACGAAAATGCGTCACGGCTTCGCGCGCTGTTCCGTCACCGCGTACCACCGCCATTTTCTTGCGGTCGTGCGGATTTCTTCCTATCGGTGCA
>CAYZHW010000182.1:0-3289 GCA_964478105.1 uncultured Lachnospiraceae bacterium
ACATATCGTGGTCAAGCTCGCAGGAGGGGTACTCGAACTTGGGCTTGCCGATCTCTGCAACTATAGTGTTGATGAAGCCGATGAGCTTCTTGATCTCTTCGTGAGCGACCATAATAGCATTGTACATATCATCGTCGGAGATCTCGTTTGCACCCGCCTCGATCATAACGATCTTCTTCTCGGATGCCGCAACCGTAAGCTCCATATCGGAAACTTCACGCTGTGCAAGTGTGGGGTTGATGACCGGCTTGCCGTCGACCATACCTACGAAAACGCCGCCGATCGGTCCGTTCCACGGAATATCGGAGATGGAGAGCGCGATGGATGCGCCGATCATACCTGCGATCTCGTGCGAGCAGTCGGGGTCAACTGCCATAACCGTGAGCGAGATGGCAACGTCGTTGCGAAGGTCCTTCGGGAAGAGGGGACGGATGGGACGGTCGATAACACGGGATGTGAGGATCGCCTTCTCGCCGGGTCTGCCTTCTCTCTTTAAAAATCCGCCGGGGATCTTGCCTGCGGCGTACATTCTCTCTTCAAAGTCAACAGAGAGGGGAAGGAAGTCGATACCGTCGCGGGGCTTTGCCGAAGCTGTAGCGCACGCGAGAACTACAGTCTCGCCGTAGCGTACAAGGCAGGAGCCGTTTGCAAGCCCTGCGAGCTTGCCTGTCTCAATAACAAGGGGTCTGCCTGCAAGTGTGTACTCAAACACTTTGTAGTTTTCAAACATTTTTGTTTCCTCCATAGTTTTATATTTCACCACAGAGTTTTAGCATTTAGATACGCACCGAATCATACCGAAACTGCCCTTTCGGCGCATATTTAATTGCTAATCCCCGTGGAGTTTTTGTGAAAAAAGCGAAATGAGGAGAGACTTGAGAGTATATATCCCCCACGTCGCTCCTCACTTTAAGACATAGATTATTTTCTGATGCCGAGCTTTTCGATGATCGCACGGTAGCGCTCGATGTCTACTTTTGCGAGGTAGCCCAGAAGGTTTCTTCTGTGACCTACCATCTTAAGAAGACCGCGGCGGCTGTGGTGGTCCTTGTGATTGTTCTTAAGGTGCTCGGTAAGAGTGTTGATTCTGTAGGTCAGAATAGCGATCTGAACCTCAGGCGAACCTGTGTCACCCTCGTGTGTCTTGTACTGGTCAATAATCTGCTGCTTGATTTCCTTTGTGATCATTTCTTTCACCTCATATAAATTATTTACGTGCTGCCAGGTGATCGGCGGGTGAAAAATCGGGTATACCGACCTCATATCCGAAAACCGAGTGAGCCGTACATACATAGGTTATTATAGCACAACTTTTTCCTTTTGTAAAGAGGTTTGGAAAAATTTTTTATATAGGGAGATCTTCGCGGCGTGAGTGCTCCTTTTTACACTATGTCTGCATTTTTGCCCTTGTAATTTTTATTATTATTTGATATAATATAATATGTATACTCATTTTGACCGAAAGGACGTGCAACAAAATGGCCGAGAAGAAAAAAACAAGCGCGGCGCCTGCCGCTAAAAATAAAAAGACCGCAAAGACCGAGACCAAAAAGACGTCAACCAAAAGCTCCCCTAAGGAGCCCGAGATAAAAGTAAAGAGAAGAGATCCCGAAGCCGAAGCGGCTCGTCCCGTAAATCAGATGATGCCGTACGTCTTCGCGGTGCTCGCGCTTTTTGCCGTGGTCTGCCATATACTTATCGATATGACAAGCCTTGAAGAGCCTATGGGTATCGTCGGAGAGCTCTACCGCGATCTTATGTGCGGACTCTTCGGCTGGGGCGCGTACCTTGTGCCCGTTATGTTCATCTATTTCACCGTGTTCTGGAAGAGAAACGTGCTTGAGGGCACCTGCCGTGCCAAGGTCATCGCGGCGATAGTTTTCGTCGTGCTCGTCTCGGCGCTCATCTCGACTTTCTTTATCGAGCTTGGCGACCTTCCCCATACATACAAGCTGAACGAGCTCTATAGATCGGGCATCGCGCTTGTGGGCGGCGGTGCGATAGGAGGATTTGTCGGAGCTCTCTCGTACAGCGGATTCAAGTTCATCGGCACGGTCATCGTCGCCACGGCGCTTATTATCGTTCTGCTCTTCTTCCTTGTCGGACTTACCCCCAAGGACGTGTGGCTCTATATCAGATACAAGATCAAGGTCTATCAGAGAGAGCGCGCCGAAAGAATGCTTACGGCAGAGCCTGTAAAGATAAAAAAGAAACCCGAGATGATAATCGACGAGAGCGCGTACGATACGACGCCTCTGCCCAAGGAAGAGAAGCCTAAAAAGAAAAAGAAGGATGTCGACATCCCGATCGAGGACGACGGCGAGATCGGCGCGTACGAGGGAACCGAGTTCGGCGAGAATCCGACCGACCCCGATGTGTTCGATGAGGTTATGAAGGAAGCGGGCAACGCCTACTCCGACAGCGAGGTGCTCTCGCCCATTGCCGCAGACGGCGACGGCGGGCTCGACCTCTCAAAGATATTCATCGACCCCGATAAGAAGGATGCAGTCCCCACGCCCGCCGAGGGAACGCTTCCCGACAAGGCGGAGACCGAGATCTCTGTCGAAAAGAGAAAGATAACCGAGACCCCTCTTGAAAAGGCGGCTTCCGCACCTCTGCCCGAGCCTGAACCGGAGCCCGAGTACATATTCCCGCCCCTTTCGCTTCTGAAAGAGGATGACTCTCATCAAAATGCAGAGGCGGCAGCGGCAGAGCTTCGCGCAAACGCGGAGAAGCTGGTCGAAACACTTGCAAGCTTTAACGTAAAAACAAAGATAGTAAACGTCTCGCGCGGACCGACGATCACGCGCTATGAGCTTCTTCCCGAGGCGGGCACGAGAGTCAAGGCGATATCCAACCTCGTTGACGATATCGCGCTCAGCCTTGCGACCTCGGGCGTGCGTATAGAAGCCCCCATCCCCGGCAAGGCGGCGGTAGGCGTCGAGGTGCCAAACAAGGCTGTCTCGACGGTGTATGTCAGAACGCTTATCGAAAACGAAAAGTTCAAAAACCACCCGAGCAAGCTCAACGCCTGCCTCGGTGCCGACGTTGCGGGAACGCCTATATTCTGTGACGTCGCGAAGATGCCCCATATGCTTATCGCGGGTGCGACGGGTATGGGTAAATCGGTATGTATCAACAGTATCATTATAAGCCTTCTCTATAAATCCACACCCGAAGAGGTCAAATTCATCCTCATCGACCCGAAGAAGGTCGAGTTCAATCTCTACAACGGCATCCCCCATCTGCTCGTCCCTGTTGTCAGCGAACCCAAGAAGGCGGCGGGCGC
>CAYZHW010000183.1:0-3232 GCA_964478105.1 uncultured Lachnospiraceae bacterium
ACACTCGATCTGGAGCGCACCGCCGCGAACAACCGCGAGAGAGTTTGCAACTTCCATACCGAGGTCGTTGTGGCAGTGTACAGAAAACTCTGCCCGATCGGAATTGTCGACATTCTTTATAAGGTATTCGATCATTGCCTGCATCTCGGGGGGAGTGGTGTATCCGACCGTGTCGGGGATATTTACGACCTTTGCGCCCGCGTCGATGACAGCCTTTACGATCTTAGCTAAAAATTCGGGTTCGCTTCTCATAGCGTCCTCGGCAGAGAACTCAATGTTGGAGCAATACTTTGATGCATACTTTACCATCGCGACCGCTTTTTCAAGCACTGCCTCGGGTGTCATACGGAGCTTGTATTCCATATGGACGGGAGATGTAGCGATGAATACGTGGATCCTGGGATCAACTGCACCTTTGACTGCCTCGTATGCCGCGTCGATATCCTTTTCGGTCGAGCGCGCAAGAGAAGCAACGGTACAGTCCTTTATTATATCTGCGACGCTCTTTACAGATTCAAAGTCGCCGGGAGAGGAGATGGCAAAGCCCGCCTCGATGATATCTACCTTGAGTCTCTCGAGCTGTTTTGCAACCTCAAGTTTTTCTTTAAGGTTCATCGAGCATCCGGGAGACTGTTCGCCGTCTCTGAGAGTTGTATCAAATATTTTTATTCTCTTATCATTCATTTTCGTATATCCCTTTATCTGTTTTACTTTATAATTGCTCCGCGATCCGCAGAGGAGACGAGCTTGGAATATCTGGAAAGATAACCCTTGAGGTCTGTCTTTTTCTTTATCGTAATTTCTTTCTTTCTTGCTTCAAGCTCTTCGGGGGAAACTTCAAGCTCGATTGAATAGTTCGGAATGTCAATGGAAATGATATCGCCTTCTTTTACGTATGCGATAGTGCCGCCGCTTACGGCTTCGGGGGATACGTGTCCGATAGACGCGCCGCGTGTTGCACCCGAGAATCGTCCGTCGGTAATGAGGGCCACGTCTTTGTCAAGCCCCATACCTGCGATAGCAGATGTGGGCGAGAGCATTTCTCTCATTCCGGGACCGCCCGAGGGACCTTCGTAACGAATGACGACAACGTCACCCTTCTTTATCTCGCCTGCGTAGATAGCAGCGATAGATTCTTCCTCGCTGTCAAACACACGTGCGGGACCCTTGTGAACAAGCATCTCTTTTGCTACTGCGCTGCGCTTTACAACAGCACCGTTAGGTGCGAGCGATCCAAAGAGCACTGCAAGACCGCCGGTCTTGGAATAAGGATCGTCGATAGGTCTTATTACTTCCTTGTTAAGGATCTTGCATCCCGCAAGGTTTTCTTGGACAGTCTTACCCGATACGGTCATAAGAGAAGTGTCAAGCATTTTTGCGCCTGCAAGCTCGGCCATAACGGCGTATACGCCGCCTGCGGCATTTAGATCCTGGATATGATGTGCACCGGCGGGTGCTAAGTGGCAAAGGTTAGGGGTGCGTTCGGAGATCTCGTTGACCATCTTAAGGTTGAGCTCGACGCCTGCTTCGTTCGCGATAGCCGTGAGGTGAAGCAACGAGTTCGACGAACAACCGAGTGCCATATCTACCGTGAGGGCGTTCATAAATGTTGCCTCTGTCATAATGTCAAGCGGTTTGATATCTTTTTCGACAAGCTCAAGGATCTTCTCGCCTGCAGATTTTGCAAGGCGGAGACGAGCCGCGTGAACTGCGGGAACGGTACCGTTTCCGCGAAGCGCCATACCGAGGACTTCGCACAGACAGTTCATCGAGTTCGCGGTGAACATACCCGAGCAAGAGCCGCATCCGGGGCAGGCGTTTTCTTCGAAATAGTTGAGTCTTTCGTCATCGATCGTGCCGTTCTTGTATGCACCGACCGCTTCAAAGACGCTGTTGAGGTCCATATAATTACCTTGGTCGGAACAGTTGGAGAGCATTGCTCCGCCCGACATAAAGATTGAGGGGATGTTGAGTCTTGCCGCTGCCATAAGCATACCGGGGACGATCTTGTCACAGTTGGGGATAAAGACAAGGCCGTCAAAGCAATGTGCCTTGACCATACATTCAACACTGTCCGCGATAAGCTCGCGGGTCACGAGTGAATACTTCATGCCCTCGTGTCCCATTGCAAGTCCGTCACACACGCCGATAACGTTGAATTCCATCGGAGTTCCGCCTGCTGCAAGGACGCCGTCCTTTACCGCACGTGCGATGTTTTGGAGATGTATGTGTCCCGGAACGACCTCGTTAAACGAATTTACGATACCTATAAGGGGTTTCTTGATCTGGTTATCGGTGTATCCCATTGCTTTAAGAAGGGAACGCTGAGGGGCGCGCTCGGCGCCTTTTTTCATTTTATCGCTTATCATTTTCATATTCTCCTTACTTTTTCTGTTCATTAAGATTTACCGTTCCGCGGTCGAGAGAAACAAGCCCGGTGCGAGATATCTCGATTATGCCGTATGGCTTCATAAGCTCGATGAAGGCGCCGATCTTGCCTGCCTCTCCTGCGATCTCAATAACGAGAACATCGGGGGAGTAGTCGATTATCTTGTTTCTGAACACGTTTACCGCATCCATAATGTCCTGCCTTGTTTCTTTTGTCGCTTTTACCTTTACAAGTATAAGCTCACGGGAGACGACGTGCGCGGGATCCATAACCTTGATCTTCTTTACATCGTGGAGCTTGGAGAGCTGCTTTACTATCTGGTCGCGCGAGTAATCGTCGCCTGTCATTGTGACGGTCATACGCGAAAACTCGGGATCCTCACTCTCTCCGACCGTGAGACTGTCGATGTTAAAGCCTCTGCGTCCGAACATTGCCGATATTCTTGTAAGTACGCCGAATTGGTTGGAAACGAGCATACTGATTATAAATTTTTGCATCATTTTGTCCCCCATTATTTGATTATAAGCTGTTCTACCGAGCCGTTGGGCGGTATCATCGGGAATACCTTTTCGTCCATATCGATCATACAGTCTATGACGACGGGGCCGTCACTCTCAAGCGCCTTGTCAAGACAAGCGACAAACTCATCGTTGTCGTATGCACGGTAACCCACTGCGCCGAATGCTTCTGCAAGTTTGACGAAATCTGTCTTTCTGTTGAGTGTTGTCTCGGAATAGTGCTTTTCGTAGAACATACCCTGCCACTGACGTACCATACCGAGAACACCGTTGTTCATAATGAGAATTATGATGGGGAGATTTTGAGAAACCGCGGTGGTGAGCT
>CAYZHW010000184.1:0-3188 GCA_964478105.1 uncultured Lachnospiraceae bacterium
GGTGCGTAGACCTGCATAGTTTCAAGCGAGGTGATTCGCTGTTTACGCTCTTCCTTTGCGGCAAGCGTACGCATATTATGAAGTCTGTCGCAAAGCTTTATAAAGATAACGCGCACATCCTTGGACATCGCAAGAAGCATCTTTCTCAGATTCTCGATATGTGCCTCTTCCTTGTCCTCTATCTGGATCTGTACGATCTTTGTAAGACCGTCAACAAGGAGCGCGACCTCGGTACCGAATTGCTTTTTTATAATATCCAGATCGGTCTTCTCGGCGCAGTCCTCCACCGTATCGTGAAGCAACGCCGCACAGATCGAATCTGTATCAAGTTCAAGTCCCGCAACTATCTCAGCGACCGCTATCGGATGAGAGATGTACTTCTCACCGCTCATACGGTACTGCCCCTCATGCAGAGAGTTGGCATACTCGTATGCTTTTTTTATTTTCTCAATGTCGTATTTTTTGCCTGTTGCAGCAAGCATATCAAGCAATCGTTTGATTTCGACATATTTATCAGGAGTGTCGTTCATACGTGAGCCTTTCTTGAAATCATTTTAAAAGTTTTTGTCTGAGCGAATTCAGTATCTTGGACTCTTCAAGATCTATCTTCGTCACCTGCAAATTTATGCTGAATCTGTACATATCATCAGCGCCGTCAAATTTAACAAGCTCCATTTCATCAAGGATCTCAATGATAAATTTGAGCTTTATGTAATTTATATTGGTATGTGAAAGAACCGAAAGAAGTGCTTTGTGACTTATCATATCGTGACCGAGTGCTGCCTCGGCGCGAAGCGTTTTGTATACGCACACAAAATCTTCTCTGACGGGGACTGCATTCTCGCACTCGTATATATTCGCACCGTTCTTTATCTCTTCATATCTTTTTCTGTTTTCGGGAAGCTCGTCCTCGTAAGTACGTCGCTTTTTTATATCCTTTACAATAAGCTGAGTGCTCTTCGTTCCTCTGAATTCGTTAATATCAAGATTAAAAAACAGATCGACCGTATCTCCCTCATAGAGATCAAGTTCAAAAGGAGAATGACCGAAACAAAGTGCTGTAAGAGGTACGCCGTCGGCTTCAAGCGCAAGCTTGGTATGCTTACCGGCACCTATCGGTGTAATGCGCACAACGTTCGCTGCCTCAAGCATAAATACGGGCGTCGGGTTTGATGTTCCGTAGGGTTCAAGGCGGTAAAGCTCGGCGGCAAGCTCGAGAGTTATATCCTTGGCAGAAAGCACACAGTCGGCATCAAGCGTCACCGCTACATCGCCGTCCGAGATCTGTTCTCTGGCATATTCGTTTATCTTGCGTTTGAACGCTTCTAAATTCGAGCGTTTTACGGTAAGACCCGCGGCAAGCTCGTGTCCGCCGTATTTTTCAAGCAGATCCCCGCAATGAACAAGAGCGGAGGAAAGGTTGAATCCTTTTATGCTTCTGCCCGACCCCTTGCCGTTATCATCCCACGCGGGTTCCTCTCCGTTGCCTTCAAAAGAAACGATGATCGAAGGCAGACCGTACTTTTCGGTTATCTTTGAAGCAACTATACCGATAATTCCCAGCCGCCATCCGTCGTCGTCGACAACGATAACGTAATCGTTTTCAAAATCGTGTTCCGCTTCTATTTTTTCGTAGGCAGAGTCGGCTATCTTGTTCTCTTCCACCTGTCGAAGCCTGTTTATCTCGCAAAGTTCTTCCGCAAGCTTTTTTGCCTTTTCATCCGAATCGGTCAAAAGAAGCTCTGCCGCAAGCGACGCACTGCTCATTCTTCCCGCCGCATTTATTCTCGGTGCAAGTGTATATCCGATAAATCCGGTGCTTATCTTCTTTTTTGCTGTTTTCGATGTCCCGGGTGTCCCCGAAGCCTCGATAAGCGCCGCAAGTCCGTGCTTGTCGGTCTTTTCTATCATTTTCAGTCCGTAGCTGACGATAAGTCTGTTTTCATCCTTAAGCGGCATTACGTCGGCAACTGTACCGATCGAAATGATATCGGCATACTTGTTGCATACCGTTCTGATGCTGTCGATCACACTTTTGCCGCTTTTTTCGCACAGCATCGTCTCATATGCACAGATAAACTTAAATACGACTCCTACGCCCGCAAGCTCCTTGAACGGATATGTACTGTCAAGCCGCTTGGGATTTACGACAGCACACGCGTCCGGTATTCGGGGTTGGCATTCGTGGTGATCGGTAACTATCGTGTCTATGCCGAGCGTCTTTGC
Organism: uncultured Lachnospiraceae bacterium; assembly: GCA_964478105.1. Lineage (GTDB taxonomy): Bacteria > Bacillota > Clostridia > Oscillospirales > CAG-272 > CAYZHW01. The sequence goes on from CAYZHW010000184.1 coordinate 2,227, forward strand.
GTATTCGATCTCTTCAATTGCCGTAATACCCGTGTCTACTGTTATCATAAGAGTAACGCCGTCAGCTGAAAATTCCTCAAGTGCAGAGGAAGATACTCCGTAACCGTCACCTGTTCTGCTCGGAATATAATACGATACATCGGCTCCAAGCTCACTGAGATAAAGGTAAAGCGCGGTAGTGGCTGTTACGCCGTCGGCATCATAGTCACCGTATACCATTATTTTTTCGTGCGATGCGAGTGCTCTCTCAAGTCTGTCGACCGCTTTATCCATATCGTTCAAAAGAAAGGGATCGTGAAAAACGTTGTCCTCAAGGCACAAGAAATCACGTGCAGCCTCGGGCGTAGTATATCCTCTGTTGAAGATAAGCTTTGCCAGAGTCTCAGAGACACCGAGAAAACGCGCGATCTTTTTTGCCGCCTCGGACTTCTCACGGTCACTGTCTTTGAACTGTATATTCCATATTTTTTCTGTTTTTTGCGTTTTAGTAAGGTTCATTGCTTTTTCGTTTAAAACGACATTCCTTTCAAATTTGCTTGGGCGGAGCATACCTTTTCATAATGGCAAGCGCGGTATTGATGCCGTCTATCGCCGCGCTTGTAATACCGCCTGCGTAGCCCGCACCCTCACCGCACGGATAGATATTGTCAAATCCGAGTGCGGTACGCTCGTCCCCTCTCGTTATTCTGACGGGCGCCGACGTGCGGGTCTCAATGCCCGAAAGCAGTGCGTCTGACACCGCAAATCCCGATATCTTCCTGTCAAAATCAAGAAGTCCCTTTTTAAGACTGTCGGCAATATATCCCGGAAGGATCTTATTTATATCGGTAAGTGTATATTTTCCGCCGCCCATATAGGTCGATTCTATTCTTTTCGGCTCGTGTGAAAGCCCGCCCGCGATAAAATCACCGAGCGTCTGGAGCGGTACGTTATAATTCTTTCCGCCCGCCGCATATGCCGCT
>CAYZHW010000185.1:0-3111 GCA_964478105.1 uncultured Lachnospiraceae bacterium
TCAGGTGGGGAACCAAGCAGCATTAAGCAGTTTTTCCGGTGTGCCGCGAGGGTGCCTGTTCTGAGCAGCAGACACGGGACGCGCACAGGAAGGTCGTTCGATTCTTAGGTGTATGACCTTGTTTTACAGCTTGTTCTTTTTTGTTGGAGGTGATAGCTTGCATCAGGCTTTATACAGAAAATGGCGTCCTTCGACCTTTGATGAGGTCTGCGGACAGGAGCATATCTCGTCTACTCTCAAATATGAGACCGCGACGGGAAAAATATCCCACGCCTATCTTTTCTGCGGTTCACGCGGAACGGGTAAAACATCCTGTGCCAAGATCCTTGCAAAAGCTATAAACTGCCTCTCGCCCGAAAACGGGAATCCTTGCGGAAAGTGCGATGCCTGCCGTATGATAGAATCGGGAACGGCAACAGACATTCTTGAGATGGATGCCGCAAGTAACAACGGTGTCGAAAACATCCGTGACATCCGCGACGAGGTAATATACACCCCCTCGGCGCTGAAGTACCGCGTTTACATCGTAGACGAGGTTCATATGCTCTCGCAAAGCGCCTTCAATGCCCTTCTCAAAACGCTTGAGGAACCCCCTGCTCACGTAGTCTTCATACTCGCGACGACCGAGCTTCACAAGCTCCCCGCGACGATCATATCGCGTTGTCAGCGCTTTGATTTCAGACGTATTGCTACACCGACTATCGCTCAAAGGCTCTTGGAGATATCCGAAGCCGAAGGAGTTGAGCTTGAAAAAGACGCGGCGACGCTTATCGCGAAAATATCGCAGGGCGGTATGCGAGACGCGATCAGCCTGCTTGAGCTCTGTTCGGGCAAGCGTGAGAAGATCACCGTTGAAAAGGTAAACGAAGCGGTGGGCAGTACGGGACGCGACAGTATCGCAAAATGCGTTCGCGCCGTCGCAGAAAAGGACCACGAGACCATCTTCAGCGAGATCGCAGGAGTAGTATCATCCTCAAAAGATCTCTCGGTATTCTGGCAAGACCTCATAAACTTCTACCGCGATATACTTATATATAAAACGGCAAGCTCTGCCGATAAATATCTCGATCTCACCGAAGCCGAGTCCGAACAGCTCGCCGAGCTTTCTTCGCTCTTTACGCGTGAGATGATAATCTATCACAGCAAGCTGCTCGACGAAGCGCTTTACACCATGCAGCGACAAAGCTCACTTAAGAGAGCCTGTGCCGAGCTGACACTCATCCGTATGTGCGATGAGAAGCTCGACAATTCCTATGAGGCGCTTCTGTTGCGCGTTGCGGCGCTTGAGGACAAGCTTTCGTATGGAATGACGTCCGTGCCCGCCCCCGAAAAAAAGCAGGAAGCAAAAAAGGAAGAGCCTAAAAAAGAAGTAAAAAATGAACCTCTCGCCCCACCCGTGCACGAACCAAAAAAAGAGCCCGAAAAAAGAACTCTCGGCGCACTTCCCTATTGGCGCGAGGCGGTCGATGCGATCGTCAGGGGTGACCGATCTGTAGTGGGATTTTTTGAGAATTCAGGAGCGTACAAAGCGCCCGACGGTAAGATCATCATCCGCTTTGCAAACGCTTTTGCCTGCAATATAGCTTCGCGAGAGGCGTGCAGAAACAGTGTCCGTGCAATAATTTCCTCATTTGAAGGAAAAGAAATAAACGATCAGGAGCTTATCTTTGAGGTGGCATCCGGATCCAAGACCGAAAGCTCGTCTATCGACGAGCTGATGGAAAATATCAATTAAGGAGAACAGGTATGAAAGCAAGATTGCCGAAAGGTATGGGCGGCGGCCCTCAGAATTTTAACTCTATGCTCAAGCAGGCACAGAAGATGCAGGAGGATATGGCGGCACTTCAGGAAGACCTTGAAGCGCGCGAGTACGAGATCAGCGCCGGCGGCGGAGTTGTCGGTGTAAAGATCAACGGAAAGCACGAGATACTTAATATCCGCATTGAGCCCGAAGTGGTCGACCCCGACGATATAGAAACGCTCTCCGACATTCTTGTAGCCGCAGTAAACGAAGCTATAAAGAAGGTCGATGCGGTCTCTGCCGAAGAGATGGGCAAGATCACAGGTGGAATGGGCATGGGTATGCCCGGTATGTTCTAAGCTATGCCGGAACAGATAGAGCCGCTTCAGAGGCTGACAGAATATTTTCAGCGTCTCTCGGGCATAGGAAAAAAGACCGCTCTGCGCCTTGCGTTCTCGGTGCTTGAGTTTTCCGATGACGATGCCGAGGATTTCGCGCGCGCCATTCTTGACGCGAAGCGCAACATACATTACTGCAAGATATGCCAGGACCTGACCGACAAGGACGTGTGTGCTGTGTGTTCCGATCTTAACAGAGACCGAACTACAGTCTGTGTGGTCGAGGACACAAAGGCTGTTATGGCGCTTGAAAAGGTCAAAGAATACCGCGGTACATATCACGTGCTCCACGGTGCGATCTCTCCTATGAACGGTATCTCGCCGAACGATCTCAAGATCAAAGAACTGCTTGAGCGGCTAAAGGATGACGAGATCAAGGAGATAATCATCGCCACCAACCCCACGGTCGAGGGAGAAACGACGGCAATGTATCTTGCAAAGCTCTTAAAGCCCTTTGAAATAAAGGTGAGCCGTCTCGCTTACGGCATCCCCGTAGGAGGCGACCTGGAATATGCCGACGAGGTCACGCTTTACCGCGCACTTGAAGGAAGACGCGAATATTAAAAAGTAAAGGCTGTGCAAACGTGATATGCACCCCAAAAGTTAGACACTTTTGGAGGTGCATATTTTTTATGGGCAAAACAGGGAGAAAAAACAAAGTTTACACGGCAGAATTCAAAATACATGTTATAATGGATATGCGAGAACACCGATTGAGTTACAATGAAGCCGTGCGAAAGTATGAATTGGGCAATGATCAAACAGGCGGAGCGAGAGCAATGTTGCAAAGGTGGGAACGCATATTCTTAGAAGAAGGAGCCGAAGGACTAATGAAAGAACGCCGAGGCAAAAACAATACGAGCGGAAAGCGTGGTCGCCCACCCAAACTTGATAAGAAGGTCGAAGAAGATCTTATAGCCGAGAACCAAAGACTCAGAATGGAGATTGAGTACTTAAAAAAACTGAGTGCCT